>NZ_VYKE01000408.1:0-1103 GCF_032424515.1 Pseudomonas sp. JV245A | reverse complement strand
GTGCTCAAGCCCCGCAGCCTGATGGTGCTGGTGGCCGGCCCTTATCGCTCTGGTACCGACGATGACCCGGCGCTGCTGGCGCGCAATGTCGAGGCCATGGAGCACTGCGCGGCGCAGGTCCTGGCGGCGGGGCACTTTCCGGTACTGGGGGAATGGGTGGCGTTGCCCATGACCCGGCTGGCGGGTTCCCGGGCGGTGGGCGACGAGATCTACAACCAGCGCTTTCATGCCTACGCCGAGCGCCTGCTGGAACGCTGCGATGCGGTGCTGCGCATCGGCGGGCCGTCGGCGGGCTGCGATGCCATGGTCGAGATCGGCCAGCGCCTGGGCCTGGCCCTCTATCACCGGGTGGAGCAACTGCCGGTGGTGCCCGGCGGCACTGGCTGACGCGCCGCTCCAGGATGCCCCGGCGCCGGCAATCGGCGCCGGGGGAATACCCGCACAGGCCCCGCCAGGGGCTTTTCTTCAGGCCCTGCGGGGAAAAACTGTCTATCGTCAATAGGCAAGCGGGAGCTTCGTCGAAGGCCGCGTGAGGCAGGGTCGCACCGGTCGGTTTGTCGTTATGGCGCCTGGAGCACTATGGAAAACTTCGGTCTTGATCCGTCTCAAGGGCGCAGCACCTCCAATCAGGCGCTGACCCGCGCCACCTTGCTGGGTTGCTCGGGGCTGCTGCTGGCGCTGTTTCTCTTCACCGGTGTGTTGCTGGTATACATCGCCCTCGACCAGAACCTCGAGGCCGAGCAGCACAACCGCCTGGACATCGACAAGGCCCTGCAATCCTTTGCCGGCAATGCCCGCACCACCCTCAAGGACTACGCCCTCTGGGGCGATGCCTACCAGCACCTGCACCTTAAGGTCGACCTGGACTGGGCCTTCAACCGGCAGAATTTCGGCCCCACGCTGTACCGCGACCTGGGCTTTGACGGGGTGTTCGTGATCAACCCGGCCGGCCACACCGTGTACTCCCTGGTGGCCGGCGACCTCAGCGAGATGGATGCCCGCGACTGGCTGGGCGAGGCGTTGCCGCCCCTGGTCAGCGCAGCGCGGGAGGCCGGCGGCAAGGTGGTGGACCGTTACCAGTCGATTGCCGGCACCCCGGCGCT
>NZ_VYKE01000407.1:0-1111 GCF_032424515.1 Pseudomonas sp. JV245A | reverse complement strand
CCAGCGCCTGCTCCAGGCCGAGCACAGCCCCGGCAGCCTGCTGCTGATCAGCGACGGCGCCGACACCTCGCAATTGGCGGCGATCAAACAGCAACTGGCCGACAGCCCCTTGCAGGTACTGATCCTCGCGGCCGGCAGCAGCGACGGCGGGATCATCCGCGACGCCAACGGCCAGCCGCTCACCGACAGTGACGGCCGCCCGCAACTGGGGCGTTTCGACAGCGCCGCGCTCAAGCAACTGGCCGCCGCCAGCGACGCGCCCCTGGGCAGCCTGACCCTGAATGACGACGACCTGGACTGGGTGCAGTTGCATGCCCAGCAGCATTTCACCGCGGCCAGCGCCCCCGACCGGCAACTGCAATGGAAAGACGCCGGCTACTGGCTGTGCTGGCCACTGCTGCTGTTGGCGTTCTGCAGCGTGCGCCGCGGCTGGAGCCTGAACTGGCTGGGTGCCCTGCTGCTGGGCCTGGGCTTGAGCCTGCAAGCGCCGACGGCCCGGGCCAATACCTTGGCCGACGCCTTCTTCAGCGCCGACCAGCAAGGCCGCTGGGCCTTCGAACACGGCCACTACCCGGCCGCCGCCGCGCTGTTCACCGACCCCTACTGGAAAGGCATCGCGGCTTATAAAGCGGCGGACTTCGATCTGGCCCTGGCCAGCTTCGCCCGCCTGGACAGCGCCGCGGCGTATTTCTACCTGGGCAATATCCATGTGCGGCGCTTCAAGTTCGACGAGGCCATCGCCGCCTATCAGCAAGCCCTGAAGTTGCAGCCCCGGTTTGCCGAGGCCCGCGCCAACCTGGCCCTGGCCCAGGCGCTGAAAAAAGACACCGAGAGCGCGCAGCAGAACGCCCCCGAGGTCAAGCCCGATGCCATCAAGTTCGACAAGCCTGCGGGCAAGGGCCAGAGCAAGAAGGTCGAGACCCAGCAGGCCGTCAGCGACGAGCTTTGGCTGCAGAACCTCAGCACCTCCCCGGCGGCGTTCCTGCGGCAGAAGTTCAGCCTGCAGGACCTCGACAACACCACGCCGCAGGTGACGCCATGAACCCTGTAGCGCTGAGAGGTCTGTGGGCAGTGGCGCTTGGGCTGATGCTCTGGGGCTGGCAGGCGCTGG
>NZ_VYKE01000406.1:0-1111 GCF_032424515.1 Pseudomonas sp. JV245A | reverse complement strand
CGCCTTCGCTGGCAAGCCAGCTCCTACCCGGTGGAATGTGCTTTGAGGGGAGGTCAGGAACATGGACAGGAAGAAACGCATCGCGGCCATCGGCGAATGCATGATCGAGCTGCAGCAGCATCATGACGGCAGCCTGCAACAGAGCTTTGGCGGCGACACCCTGAACGCCGCGGTGTACCTCGCGCGGGAATTGGGCGAGGCCGGGCGGGTGGATTACGTCACCGCCCTGGGCGATGACAGCTTCAGTGATGCCATGTGCCAGGGGTGGGCGGCGGAGGGCATCGGCCTGCAGCGGGTGCAGCGCTTGCCGGGGCGCCTGCCTGGGCTGTATTGCATCCAGACTGATGCCCGGGGCGAGCGGCGCTTTCTCTACTGGCGCAACGAGGCGGCAGTGCGCGACTGCTTTACCACGGTGGCGGCCGGGCCGATCCTCGAAGCGCTGAAGCATTACGATGTGCTGTATTTCAGCGGCATCACCCTGGCGGTGCTGGGGGAGGTGGGGCGCGGGAAGTTGTTGCAGACCCTGGCCGAGGCGCGCCAGCGCCAGGCGCTGATAGTCTTCGACAACAACTACCGGCCGCGCCTGTGGGCGTCGGTCGAACAGGCCCGGGCGGCGTACCGCGAAGTATTGCCCCAGGTGGATCTGGCATTGCTGACCCTGGAGGATGAGCAAGCGCTGTTTGCCTATGCGGATGCCGAAGCGGTGTTCGCGGCGTATCAGGGCACTCCGGAAGTGGTGCTCAAGCGGGGCGCCGAGCCCTGCC
The DNA here is from genome assembly GCF_032424515.1 of Pseudomonas sp. JV245A. Lineage (NCBI taxonomy): Bacteria > Pseudomonadati > Pseudomonadota > Gammaproteobacteria > Pseudomonadales > Pseudomonadaceae > Pseudomonas > Pseudomonas sp. JV245A. The sequence continues at coordinate 347 of NZ_VYKE01000406.1, read as the reverse complement.
TGATTCGCGTGGCGGGTGGTGCTTTCGAGGTGCCGGCCCAGCGGGTGGAGCAGGTAGTGGACACCACGGCGGCCGGGGATTCGTTCAGCGCAGCCTATCTGGCCCGGCGCCTGCTGGGCGGCAGCCCGGTGCAAGCGGCAGAGGCCGGGCACCGCCTGGCGAGCCAGGTCATCCAGCATCCCGGCGCCCTGATACCCCGCCATTGAACCGGGCGTTGACCTTGCGTGCGCCTTCGCTGGCAAGCCAGCTCCTGCAGGGCAGGTGGAGGTTGTAGGAGCCGGCTTGCCCGCGAAGAGGCCATTGAACCGTGCGTTGACCTAGCGGGCGCCTTCGCTGGCAAGCCAGCT
>NZ_VYKE01000405.1:0-1117 GCF_032424515.1 Pseudomonas sp. JV245A | reverse complement strand
GTGGCCAGGCCTTCGTGGCGGCCGTCGTGCTGGAACTGGCGCTGCTTGTCCTTGATGTAGGCCAGCATCTCGCGCATGAAGTGCGCCTGGTAGACCTTGGAAAAACCCTGGCCTATGCGATCGGCGCACTGGTCCAGGCGAAACGGCACCGACACCGCCGTGGCGCCTTGCAACGGGCTGTCGCTGCCGCTTTCCCCTAGGTATTTGAGCAGCACATTGCCCCCCAGGGAGTAGCCCACCGCATAGAGCGGCGCCTGGGGGCGCTTGGCCCGCAGGTGAGCGATGGCGGCAGCCAGGTCTTCGCTGGCTCCGGAGTGGTAGCTGCGGGGCAGCAGGTTGGGCTCGCCGGAACAGCCACGCCAGTTCAGCGCCGCGCTGGCCCAGCCCCGGGTTGCCAGGGCCTGCTGCAGGCCGGCCACGTAAGGCGAGTTGGAGGAACCGGTCAAACCATGCAGCACCAGCACCAGGGGCGCGTCGGCGCTATGGGGGCCGTGCCAGTCCAGGTCGAGAAAGTCGCCGTCGTCCAGCCACAAGCGTTCGCGCTGGCGCTCAAGATGAGTGGTCGGGCGCCACAGCGGGCCCCACAGGGTCTGCAGGTGCGGGTTGCCAAGGCCGAAGGCGGGGGTGAAGCGATCAGGCGAGTCGGGCACGGGGACGGTCTCGATGCAGCGGCGCGCAGCCCGGGCGGGCTGCGTACCTTGTTCCGGTCGGCTTGAGAGCCTGACTACGATCTGCTGCGCGGCTCGGGCCTGAGCGTTGCTTGCGAGGTCGTGATCCGGTTCTAGGCGACGTTGTCTGCCATACGTTGCCACAACGAGTAATACACCTGCCCGGATTTTTGTTCACGGTGCAGGCGCCAGCTTCCGGGCAGCCCCAGGGTCGATGGCGCGGTTTCGCTTTCGGTGTAGATCCAGGCGTCGTCCGCCAGCCAGCCGCGCTCTTCCAGCAGGGCGCAGGCGGCGGGCAGCAGGTTCTGATTGAATGGCGGGTCGAGGAAGGCCAGGTCGAACGGCGTGGCCGGCTGGGTTTCCAGGTAGCGCAGGGCGTCGGCGGTCTGGGCCTGGCCGACGGTGCAACGCAGGGTCCCCAGGTGCTCACGCAGGCTGGAAATGGCCAC
>NZ_VYKE01000404.1:0-1121 GCF_032424515.1 Pseudomonas sp. JV245A | reverse complement strand
GCTGCCGCTTGCCCTCGACCCGCACCCTGGCCCAGCGCTGGGGCCTGTCCCGGGGCACCCTGGAAGTGGTCTTCGACCGCTTGCGCAGCGAAGGTTATGTGAGCCGGGCCAGCGGTTCCGGGACCCGGGTCTGCGCGGTAGTGCCGGACCTGTACCTGAGCGCCCCGGCACGGGCGGCGGCACCCATCGTCAGCGAGAGCGAGCCGCCGTACCCGCCGCTCAGCGTGCGTGCCGGCCAGCCGTTTGTCGCCCGGCTGGCCGACCCGGCGCTGTTTCCCCTGCAACGCTGGACCCGCTCCCTGACCCGGGCCCTGGGCAATGCCTCGGCGCAGTCGCTGTGGGACGCCGACCCCGGCGGCCTGCCGGCCCTGCGCCAGCAGATCGCCCAGTACCTGGGGCAGCACCGGGGCATCGCCTGCGAGCCGCAGCAGGTGATGATCACCACCGGCATCCGCCATGGCCTCGACCTGCTGGCCCGCAGCCTGCTGCAAGCGGGCGACAAGGTGTGCCTCGAAGACCCCGGCTACCTGTCGGCCCGGAGCCTGTTCGCCCTGGCCGGAGCGCGGCTGGTGCCGATTCCGGTGGAGGAGGACGGGATCGATGTACAGCAGCTGCAACACCATCAGGATGCCCGCATGGTCTATGTCACCCCGGCCCATCAGGCGCCCCTGGGCATGACCATGCCGGTGTCCCGGCGCCTGGCCCTGCTGGAGTGGGCCCGGCACAGCGAGGCCTGGGTGGTGGAGGACGACTACGACAGCGAATTCAACTACCAGAGCGCGCCCCTGGCGGCCCTCAAGTCCCTGGACCGGGACGACCGCGTCATCTACTGCGGCAGCTTCAACAAGACCCTGTTCGCCGGCCTGCGGGTGGGCTTCATGCTGCTGCCCGAGCGCCTGCGCCCGCGGTTGCTGGCCACCTTGCAGGACACCGGGCGCTCGGTGGGGGTGATCGAGCAACTGGCCCTGGCCGACTACATCGCCAGCGGCGCCTTCCTGCGCAATCTGCGGGCGGCGCGCCAGGCCTATCAGGAACGCCGCGACCTGCTGCTGGCGATCCTCGCCAGTGAAGCGCCAGGCTGCTACAGCATCAGCGGCCAGCAGGCCGGGCTGCACCTGCTG
>NZ_VYKE01000403.1:0-1136 GCF_032424515.1 Pseudomonas sp. JV245A | reverse complement strand
GTAGGAGCTGGCTTGCCAGCGAAGGCGATCCCACGGCCCCCCCCGTTCGCCCGCCAAGGAAGCAACACTCAACAAGACAGGGAGTCATCAATGTCATTTCTCGAACCCGCTCCACTCCAGGGCTTTGCGCCATATACCGCGCCCCAGGAACCCCGGGAAGCCTGGCTGGCCCTGGCCGCTGGCATCGAACCTGCGGTGGCCCAGTATTTTCTGGTCAGCGCCCGTTGCGGCTGCTTCATGCAGGCGGCCCGCAGCCTGAACATCAAGGCCACGCTGCTGCGCAAGCAACTGGCGCAGTTGGAGGAGCACCTGCGTCGTTCGCTGTTCTGCTACCAGGGCAATGCCTTGAGCCTGAGCCGCGAAGGCCTGCAACTGCAGGCCCAGCTGATAGCCCTGGCCCACCAGCGGCGGCTGCCGGTGATCGAGCAACCCCTGATCCGCGTGGCCGTGGCGGAAACCATCCTCCACGACATCCTTGGCCGTGACCTGATCGCCTTGCTGCGGCGCAACGCCAGCGCCCGGCTGGAAATCATCTCCATCGACAGCGACCTGTCCCTGCAGGCCCTGAGCGCCGACCTGGTGCTGTGGCTGGCGGCCGAGGATTCACCCCTGCCGGGCCCCAGCTTCGCCACCCGCGAACCCATGCCCCTGGCGCGCATCGACTACCTGCCGCACATCGCCAAGCGCTACTCCCGGGTCGCGGCCCGCCCCGACAGCCTGGACGACCTGGCGGACTACATGCTGGTGCAGTGGCAGCACGACCGTCATATCGAGCCGTTCCGGCCCTGGAACAACCTGGTGGAACAGCGCCTGGCCGGGGTGGTGCAGGTGCATTCCTATGAACTGATGCTGGAGATGATCCGCTGCAGCGCCTGCATTGGCCTGCTGCCGCAGTACATGAGCCGCTTCGACCGCGGCCTCACCGCCTTGCCGGGCCTGTTCGAGGAAAGCATGCAACGCCGCGCCTGGCTGGCGGTCAATGCCCAGGTGGAGCATGAAGAGCAGGTACAGCAACTGGTGGAACTGATCCTCAACACCTTCAGCGAACGCCAGGACTGGTTTGTCTGAACGGACCCGCCCGCTCTTGCAGAGATTCACCCCACGCCCACGAGCGGGCACCCACCGCGACTCCATGC
>NZ_VYKE01000402.1:0-1139 GCF_032424515.1 Pseudomonas sp. JV245A | reverse complement strand
GGCGAGCAGGCGCAGGCCCCCAGGCAATACACCGGCCGTAGGCTGATGTTGCCGTCGGCGCTGCTGCCGTGGTCGTCCAGTTGCAGGCGCTCGCGCAGTTGCGCCGCCAGTTGCTCGGCGCCGCGGCTCTGGCAGGATTCGGCGCGGCACAGGCGCAGGATGTGCCGCGCCGGCGGTGCGCTGCGAAAGTCATGGTAGAAGCTGATTACCCCGCGAACTTCGGCCTGGCTCAGGTTGAGGCTGTGGGCTATTTCCGGGATGGCGGGATCGGGGATGTAGCCGAGCTCTTCCTGGATCTGGTGGAGGATCGGCAGCAGCGCGCCCGGGGAGTCTTTGTGGCGCTCCAGCAGGCGGTGGATCAGAGGCAGGTGCAGTGTTTCATCAGGCATACAGCATTCCTCACGGTCACGGACAAACCTGGTGGTTGTCGGCTGTCCGAAAGTGTCGGCTGCGGCGCTGGTTGCCGCGTCACGGTAGCGCGGCGTTTCAGGCCGTTGGCCATGCACCCTGAATGGGCATCTTGTTGTACCCGGCGCGGTCGTTGCCGCACCTGTTCAGGGCATAAAGGGCAGCTTGACACGCTGCTTCTGGTTCATCTGCACGAAAGCGACTTGTTCGGTTCCATCTACGACCACCCATTGAGTCTAGAAGAGCCTGGGCAACCGGGTGGGCGAGCGGGGCACTATCGGATAAAACGCGGGGAGTGAGGGATGACTTCGGTCAGCTCGGAAGCGAATAGCCAGGGAGTAGGGTGGGCCCCGTGGCGAGGGAGCAAGCTCCCTCGCCACGGGCGCTAGGAGCGGGCGCGGCGCTGGGCGGCGTACTGCAAGGCCAGGCGGCCCATGAGTACCAGCAGGGTCAGGCCGATCAGCAGCACCGAGATCGCCGCCACGCTGGGGTCGACGTTATCGCGCAGGCCGCTCCAGATCCGCCGCGGCAGGGTGTTGACGTCGACACTGGTGATGAACAGGGTCACCGCCACTTCCTCCCAGGACAGGGCAAAGCTCAGCAGCGCGGTGGAGAAGATCCCCAGTTTGAGGTTCGGCAACATCACCAGGAAGGTGGTCTGCATCAGGCTCGCCCCCAGGTTGCGCGAGGCCAGTTCGATGCGCCGGTCCACCTGGCTCAGCGCCACCAGC
>NZ_VYKE01000401.1:0-1150 GCF_032424515.1 Pseudomonas sp. JV245A | reverse complement strand
GTTGATCCAGCGCCCCGGAGAAGCCTGGCCCCTGGAAAGCATGGCGGCCCTGACCGGGCTTTCGCGCTCGGCGTTCTTCAAGCGGTTCAATGAACTGGCCGGGCAATCCCCGGGGCAGGTACTGCTGGCCCTGCGCATGCGCCACGCCTGCCAGTTGCTCAAGGCCAACCAGACAGTGGAGCAAGTGGGCGCCGCCGTGGGCTATCAGTCGATCGCCGCCTTCACCCGGGCCTTCACCAAGGCCGTGGGCCTGCAGCCCGGGGCCTATCGCAAGCAGCACGAAGGGCGCTGAAACGCGCCCCGAATGTACTCAGCGGCGATGGGCCAGGGCCCGCACCAGGCGGTCGCCGCAACTCTGTACCCCCTGTACCAGCAGCACCAGGACCAGCACCGTGGCCACCATGATCTGGTTGTTGAACCGCTGATAGCCGTAGCGAATCGCCAGGTCCCCCAGGCCGCCACCGCCGATGACGCCGGCCATGGAGGAAAAACCGATCAGCATCACCAGGGTCAGGGTCAGCCCTGCCAGCAGGGCCGGCAAGGCTTCCGGCAGCAGCGCCTTGAAGATCACATGGCCGATGTGCCCGCCCATGGCCAGGATCGCCTCGACCCGACCGCGGTCCACTTCATCCAGGGCGTTCTCGACGATCCGCGCAAAAAACGGAAAGGCGCCGATGGTGATGGGCACCACCGCGGCAGTGCTGCCCAGGGTGGTACCCACCACCAGCCGGGTCAGGGGGATCAGCGCAATCAGCAGCACCACGAAGGGCAGCGAGCGCCCCAGATTGACCAGCCCGCCCAACAGCCGGTTGAGCCTTGGCATGGGGTACAGGCCGCCCTTGCGGCTGATGAACAGCAGCACCCCCAGGGGCAGGCCGATCAACAGGGTGAACAGCGAGGCCAGCAGCACCATGTACAGGGTTTCACCCGTGGCAGTCAGCAGCAGCTGCGCCAGTTCCTGCCAATCGAGGCTGCGGTTCACAGGCGTTCACTCCGAATTCCTCGCTGGGCCAGGGCCGTCAGCAGTTGTTGGAATTTGCCGGCGTCGGCGGGGGCGGCGGCGATGCGCAGGCGCCCTACCCGCCGGCCGCCTACCGCTTCGACACCACCGGCCAGGACCTTGAGCTCCAGCGCCTGCTGGCGGCTCAGT
>NZ_VYKE01000400.1:0-1156 GCF_032424515.1 Pseudomonas sp. JV245A | reverse complement strand
CCAGCAGGCCGATGGGCAGGTTGATCAGGAAAATGCTCTGCCAGCCCAGGTGCTCCAGCAACAGGCCACCCAGCAGCGGGCCGAGGATCAGGGCCAGGGCGCTGAAGGCCGACCAGCCGCCGATCACGTGGGCCCGTTGCCGAGGCTCGGGAAAGGCGTGGCTGAGGATCGGCATCGCCCCGGGAATCAGCAGGGCCCCGGCCAGCCCCTGCACTGCGCGCCCGGCCAGCAGCAGCGAAAGCTCCTGGGCCAGCGCGCACAGCGCCGAGCCGAGGCAGAACAGCAGCACACCGATCAGCCAGCAGCGTTTGTGACCAAAGCGATCCCCCAGGGGGCCTGCCGAGAGCATGAACGCCGAGAGGCAGATGGCGTAGGCATTGACCACCCATTGCAGACCGCCCAGGTCGGTGGCCAGGGCCTGCTGCAAGGTTGGCAGGGCGACGTTGACGATGCTGATGTCGAGGGACGCCAGGAAGGTCCCGAGGTAGGCGGCGGCGACCAGGGCCGGGCGACGATAGCGCTGCATGATGTATCTCCCGCAAGGTCTGGAATGGGCTTGCAGGGCGAGCATAGTATTTTGACTGACCGTCGGTCAATGGAGAATGAAAAAGATTCTCAACTCTCTTTTCCCCCACAAATCCCCTAGAATGGCGACCTTTGTCGAACAGCCCGGATTCGTTCATGAGTGTCAAAACCTCCCCGGTTGCCAAGCGCGCTGCCCAGCCGCGGCCGCGCACCAAACCGGCCGAAGTACGCCTGGAAGAGCTGATGGCCGCCGCCCAAGACCTGTTCCTCAGCCAGGGCGTGGAAGCCACCACCATCAGCGAGATCGTCGAGCGCGCCGAGGTGGCCAAGGGCACCTTCTATCACTACTTCCAATCCAAGAACGACATGCTGGTGGCCCTGGGGCAACGCTATACCCAGCACTACCTGCAGCGCCTGGAGCAGGCGGTGGCGGCCTGCTCCGAGGACGACTGGGTGGCGCAGCTCAGCAGCTGGATCCGCACCAGCGTGCAGGCCTACCTCGACACCTACCGCCTGCACGACATCGTCTACCCCAACCACCATCATCACGACCGCGGCAACCCGGAAAAGAACGCGATCCTCGAGCAGTTGCTGGGCCTTCTCGAAGGCGGCCAGCGCGCCGGCTGCTGGT
>NZ_VYKE01000399.1:0-1167 GCF_032424515.1 Pseudomonas sp. JV245A | reverse complement strand
GCCAGCCGAGGAAGAAGCCCACCAGTTGCCACATGGCATCCAGGCCCAGGCAGCCTGGCATCACCGGGTCGCCTTCGAAGTGGCAAGCGAAGAACCACAGGTCTGGAGTGATATCCAGCTCAGCGACCAACTCACCTTTACCGTACTTGCCACCCTCTTCGCTGATATGGGTGATGCGATCCACCATCAGCATGTTGGGGGCGGGCAGTTGCGCGTTACCTGGGCCGAACAGCTCACCGCGACTGCAGCGCAGCAGGTCTTCCCGAGTAAAGGCGTTTTGTTTGGTCATGCGAGCTCCTCAATAGTCCCGTGCGGCAGGGTTGGGCAAATCTTCCCGGCCGATCGAAGCGTTCATGCCTCGAGCCGGCAGCCTACTCATAGACTATTGCGTTGTAGTGAAAGTCACAGCGCAAAGGGCATGAATGTACACTTGTGCACTGAAATTTTTTTTGAGGGCCTTTTCAGGGCCCCGTCGGGTGCCTAAGACTGCCGCACTTTCGCCCATGACGCCAGTCGTAGCTGTTGGAAAATAGCCGGTTATTGCACCCAACGTTGGAGAATTTGCTGCAGATCCGCGCGCTTGAAAGGCTTGGCCAGGTAGTCGTTCATGCCCGCTGCAAGGCAGGCTTCACGGTCGCCCTGCAAGGCGTTGGCGGTCAGGGCGATGATCGGTAAATCGGCACAACCGGGCAGTTGGCGGATCTGCCGGGTGGCTTCATAGCCGTCGACCAGCGGCAGTCGGCAATCCATCAGAATCGCCTCGAAGATCAGGCTTTCGGCACTGCGGACCGCCTGGGCGCCGTCGGTGACGATGCTCACGGTGAACCCCAGGCTGCGCAGCATGGCCTGGATCACGGTCTGGTTCACCGGGTTGTCTTCCACCAGCAGCACGTTGCGGCCTTCACCGGAGTGCTGATTGCTGCTCACCCGCGGGGCCAGTATCGGCAGGCTCTGCTGGAACAGCGCCAGGGGGATTTCCAGGGTGAACACCGAGCCTCGGCCTTCCTCGCTCTGGGCCCGCAGGGTGCCACCCATGCGCTCGGCCAGGGTGCGGGCGATGGGCAGGCCCAGGCCGGTGCCGCCATAGCGACGGGAAATCGAACTGTCGGCCTGCTGGAAGGCGTCGAACATCAGCTCCAGGCTGGCCGGGCTGATGCCGATACCGCT
>NZ_VYKE01000040.1:0-44813 GCF_032424515.1 Pseudomonas sp. JV245A | reverse complement strand
CGGCAGCGGCTACAGGACGGCAGGCCGTTACAGCTCGGCCGCCAGACGCGAACCCTGGTTGATGGCGCGCTTGGCGTCCAGTTCGGCGGCCACATCGGCACCACCGATCAGGTGCACATTCTGCCCTGCCGCCACCAGGCCGTCCTGCAGTTCACGCAGCGGATCCTGGCCGGCACAGATGACGATGTTGTCCACCGGCAGCACCTGGGGTTCGCCGGCCTCACCGATACGGATATGCAAGCCGGCATCGTCGATCTTCAGGTACTCGACGCTGTTGAGCATCTGCACCTGCTTGTTCTTCAGACCGGTGCGATGGATCCAGCCGGTGGTCTTGCCCAGGCCGTCGCCGACCTTGGTCTTCTTGCGCTGCAAGAGGAACACCTGCCGCGCTGGTGCATGGGGCTCGGGCTTGATCCCGGCCACACCGCCACGGGCCTGGAGCTGGGTGTCGATGCCCCATTCCTTCCAGAACGCCTGGCGATCCTGGCTGGTGGCCACACCCTGGTGCACGAGGAATTCGGAAACATCGAAGCCGATGCCGCCGGCACCGATCACCGCCACGCTCTTGCCCACCGGCTTGCGCTCCAGCAGCACGTCCAGGTAACTGAGGACCTTGGCGTGCTCCACCCCGGGAATCGCCGGCACGCGAGGGGCAATGCCGGTGGCCAGGATGATTTCGTCAAAGCCGCCGGCCACCAGTTGCTGCACATCGACGCGGGTGTTGAGGCACAGCTCGACATGGCTGGTCTGCAACTTGCGCTTGAAGTAGCGCAGGGTCTCGAAGAACTCTTCCTTGCCCGGCACTCGCTTGGCGATGTTGAACTGGCCGCCGATCTCGCTGGCGGAATCGAACAGGGTCACCTGATGCCCACGCTCGGCGGCCACGGTAGCGGCGGACAGGCCCGCCGGGCCGGCACCGACCACGGCGATCTTCTTGATCTGCTTGACCGGCAGGTAGTTCAGCTCGGTCTCGTGGCAGGCGCGCGGGTTGACCAGGCAACTGGTGAGCTTGCCGCCGAAGGTGTGGTCCAGGCACGCCTGGTTGCAGCCGATGCAGGTATTGATTTCGTCGGCGCGGCCTTCGGCGGCCTTGTTGACGAAGTCCGGGTCGGCCAGGAATGGCCGCGCCATGGAGACCATGTCGGCATCGCCCTCGGCGAGGATCTGCTCGGCGACTTCCGGGGTGTTGATGCGGTTGGTGGTGATCAGCGGAATGCTCACCGAACCGCGCAGCTTGGCCGTCACCTTGCTGAATGCGGCACGCGGCACCTTGGTGGCGATGGTGGGAATCCGCGCTTCGTGCCAGCCGATCCCGGTGTTGATCAGGGTGGCGCCGGCCTGCTCGATGGCCTGGGCCAATTGCACGATCTCTTCCCAGGTGCTGCCGCCTTCCACCAGGTCGAGCATCGACAGGCGGAAGATGATGATGAAGTTCGGGCCCACCGCCTCACGTACCCGACGGACGATTTCCACCGGCAGGCGCATGCGGTTTTCATAGCTGCCGCCCCAACGATCGGTGCGGTGGTTGGTGTGGGCGGCCAGGAACTGGTTAATGAAATAACCTTCCGAGCCCATGATCTCGACACCGTCGTATTCGGCCTTCTGGGCCAGGGTCGAGCAGGTGACGAAATCGCGGATCTGCTTCTCGATGCCTTCCTCGTCCAGCTCCTTTGGCTTGAACGGGTTGATCGGTGCCTGGATGGCGCTGGGAGCCACCTGCTTGGGGCTGTAGGCATAACGCCCGGCATGAAGGATCTGCATGCAGATCTTGCCGCCGGCCTCGTGCACCGCACGGGTCACGATCTGGTGCTTGAGTGCCTCTTCTTCGGTGGTCAGCTTGGCGGCGCCGGAATACACCCCGCCCTCATCGTTGGGGCCGATGCCGCCGGTGACCATCAGGCCCACGCCGCCCCGGGCACGCTCGGCAAAGTACGCCGCCATGCGCTCGAAGCCGCCGGGCTTTTCTTCCAGACCGGTGTGCATCGACCCCATCAGGGTGCGGTTGCGCAGGGTGGTGAAACCCAGGTCGAGGGGGGCCAGCAAATGCGGGTAAGGTGCTCCAGCCATGGTGTCACTCCAGATCGGGCAATCACGGAAAAATGCGGAAGCTCTGCGGCTTCCATCAGTATTGCTGCACAGACTAAGAGCAGAACATCGGGCACTCAATGACTGTAACTGACAACTTAATGATCAGAACGCACACCCTTTTACCATCCCCCCTTCCTCTTAAAGTGCCGCGTAGGCCAGCGCGGCCAGTTGCTGCGGGCGGGGATCGATCATGGTGTGCCGGCCCGAGGTGGTGGTGACAAAGCCGAAGCTCACCTCGCGTTCGGGGTCGGCAAAACTGATCGGGCCGCCCAGGCCGATATGACCGAAAGTCTCGGGCCCCATGCCGAGGGAGGCAGCCGGATCGGCCGGTTGCTCCATCATGCAGCCCAGGCCATAGCGCATGGGGCGTCGCCAGATGCGATCCATGTCATTGCTGTGCTCACGGGTGAACTCACTCAACAGGTCGGGCCCGATCAGGCGGCCCCCCAGCAATGCGCTGTAAAAGCCGGCCAGGCCATGGGCGGTGCTGTGGCCGTTGACCCCCGGCTGCCGATAGGCCCACCAGCGGGGGTCGCAGGTGCGCCGGGGGACCATGCCCGGGTTGGTAAAGGCCAGGGTCGCGACATGCTCCGGCTCGGCAATGATCACCTTGCGCAGGTCCTCCGAGTAGTAGTCGCCCACCCGCCCCTCGGCGGCATCGAAATGCGCGATACGCTCAAAATCCTGTTCCTCGACCCCCAGGTAAACCTCCAGGTCATGGGGCCGGGTGATCCGCTCGTGGATGAAGGTGCAAGGCTCTCGACCGTCGACCCGGCGAATCAACTCACCGATGACCCAGCCAAAGATAGTGGTGGCATACCCCAACCCGGTTCCTGGCTGCCACCACAATGGCTCGGCAGCCAGGATCTCAACCATGTGCTCCCAGTCATACATCATGGCGTTGTGATTGGGCCCGCGCAGCGCCGGTATGCCGGAGGTGTGGGTCATGACCTGGCGTACGGTGACCCGCCCCTTGCCGCCCTGGGCAAACTCGGGCCAGTAGCGGGCCACCGGCGCGTCGAGCTCCAGCTTGCCCTCCTCCACCAGCATCAGGACAGCCACTGCGGCCAAGGGCTTGATGGTGCAGAAGGTATTGGCCAGGGTGCCGTGGTGCCACGGCTTGTTGCCCTCCAGGTCCGCCACGCCGGCCCACAGGTCGACTACGGTCTGGCCGCCGACCTGCACACAGAGCCCGGCGCCGCGCTCCTGGGGATCATCGAACATTGCCTCGAAGGCGTGCAGCACGGCTTCGAAACCCTTCGCACATGTTCCTTGCGCTTCCATTCTCAAAACTCCCATCCATCGTCATGCCGCCCTGGCGAGACTCGGCCAGGGTCAGCATGAGTTAAAAACCGAAACCAAGAGGCCGGTTGCATTCGTCAATGGCAATGCAAACCTGTGATAACAAGAACAATAGAGGTGCAAAAGACCTTCAGCCTCTGGACTGAAAGTGGACCGTATCCAACTTGAAACGATTTGCGCGCTTGTAGGTACCGAAGTCATTGAAACGAACTCCGGCCTTCGCCATGACTTCATGGGCATAGGGCGCCGTCATCTGTCGAAGATAAAAAGGATCTTTCACGACAAAATGATGAATACTGTGAGTACTGCCAAAGTTGAAACAGAACAACTGGAACGGCCACAGCAGCCAATGGTTCATTACTTGGGTTTGTTGTAGAGCATTGCGTGGCGCAACATCACCGTAATAATGCATATTGGAACTGATGAAATACAGGCAGAACTGTCGAATCATATTCGGCGCAACAACAATGACCACTGCACAATCAATCACGTTCATCACTTGCAGCACTAACGGCGAACTTGGTGGCGGCACTCCTGCCAGGCCGCCCAGCCAGGTAGACAAGTGATAACCCAGGAACACATACCAGCTGCCCCAGTACAGGAGCCCGAAAGGGGTATTGAGGCGAATGATCCTGGCCAGTAGTTTCATTTTCTGCCGCCAGCCCGGCGCGCAGACCGCATTCACAAAGCCGAACAGGAAGCCATCCATCAGCTTCAGCAGCCTGAGAATACCCCAGGGGTTGCCGCTGGTGGTGATCCAGGCCTCGACATCGGTGGCGGTTCCGGATTCCTTGTGATGATGAAAGTGCAGGCCGCGCCTGAGCCAGGGGCTGGGCATTCCCGGGCGCGTCAGCCAGCACAGCAGCATCATGGAGTTATGGGCCAGAGGCTGTTTCCGGAAATACAGACGGTGAATCAGGTCATGTTCAAGTTCATGAATGATCGAGGTAGACAGCGCGTTTACCAAGATGCACAACCACGCGGGCATGATGCCCTTCACATACAACACACCAGTCACCACCATAACTGTCACCGAAACAGCCATGGCACTTGCACCCAGGGCGTTCTGATAGTTCAGGACAGGATAGCGTCTGCGTAGTTCGTTACCATGCTCGGTAATTTGGCGGGTGACTTCTTCGATCTTTTGCTGGTCAGTTACGGAACGACCGCAATCAAGTTCCTTTTCTATGGAGTTCATCACTTCATCCTTTGAAGAAAATGAGTGGAGGCGAACTTCAATAGAAAGACATACTTCGATAGCAAAACAACCAATTGGGCCGAAACGGCGACTACAACTGATAAGTGGCCCCCTGGACCGCTGGTTTTTTTAATAACTGTTACGAATGACCCAGCAGTCCACTTTGGAACTATTAGTTCGCCACTACTGAGCCTCTTCGGATAAGTCCCGAAGAACTTTCAAGATTGCTTCATTGTCGAACAACCCATCAACGTGCAAAACCTGGAACTTCGACGAAAGTAGGGGCAACTGCACTAAACCTGACGCGCTCGATGCAGGACCGCAGCAACCTGCCAGCCCTCTCCCCCCTGAGGCGACATCGCAGGCGCAGCCCAGGGAAAAGCCCGAGACGCCACGGAAAATGACCCATTTCATGCAAAAAACCGCTCTAACACACTGTTTTCCTGTACCTTTGGCCCAAATATCCGAGAAATGTCACGATCCAGCACACGGCCGCTGACTGTTTTCCCATGCGCAAACTTCTCTACATCACCCTCACCCTGGCCCTGCTTGCCGCCATCACCAGCTACGCCATCTGGACCCGTGATCGTCCAGGGGCGCACTACCTGTCGGACCTGCGTATCCAGCTCGCGGTGGACCAGGGTGTGCCTGCCGACCACGGCAACCTGCTGGCAATCCAGCCCGAGCTGTTCCCCACCGACTACCAGAGCATCGAGCGCCTGCATCGCAAGCTTGCGGCCTACATGCAGCAAGCCCGTGACAAGGGCCTGGTCAATGACAAGACCATCGTCGTGCTGCCCGAGCATGTCGGCACCTGGCTGATGGTCAGTGGTGAAAAGAATGAGCTGTATCAGGCCACCTCTCTGAAAGAGGCAATGAACTGGCTGGCGGTGAGCAACCCGCTGCCGTTTCTCAAGGCGCTGATCAGCGCCAGGGGTGACAGCCGCCTGGACGATGCGTACCTGCGCATGAAGGCCAAGAGGATGGCTCGGGACTATCAGTCGCTGTTCGGCGGCCTGGCCAAGGAGTTTCATGTGACCCTGGTGGCCGGCAGCATCATTCTTCCAGAACCCAGTGTCAGCCAGGGCAACCTGCAGATCGGCAGCGGCGCCCTGTACAACAGCAGCCTGGTGTTTGGCAGCGATGGCCTGCCCATGGGCCAGCCCCAGCGGCAGATCTACCCGACCTACGCCGAAAGCGGCTACGTGAAGGGCGATGCCGACAAAGCACTGGAGGTTATCGACACCCCGGCCGGGCGCCTCGGTGTGCTGATCGGCAGCGACAGCTGGTACCCCGACAACTACCGCAAGCTCAATGACCAGCACGCCCAACTGGTGGCGGTCCCGGCCTTTGTCATGGGCCGTGATGGCTGGGACAAACCCTGGCGCGGATACAAGAGCATCGCCACCCCCAGCGAAGTCAGCCTCAAGCCCGAGGAAGTCAGCGAGGGGGAGGCCTGGCATCGCCTGACTCTGACTGCGCGCGCACCCAGCAGCCTGGCCAGCGCCGGGGTCAGCGTGTTCCTGCGCGGCCAGTTCTGGGACCAACGCAGCAGTGGCCAGAGTTTCATCAACAGCAACGGCCAGACCTTTGCCGACGACGGCAACCGCGGCGCCCGCCTGCTGAACATCTGGTTGTAGGCCAATGAAAACCCCACCGATGCGCCTGGGCGACTTGTCGGTGGGCTTCGTCCATAGCCTGGTGGACGCGGTCCTCAGCTACGGGCAGGACCCCACCCCCCTGCTGGAACAGTACGCCCTGGACGCCGCGCGCCTGGGCGAAGCCGGAGCGCGGCTGTCAATCCCGCGCTACATGCGCCTGGGCCACGGGGCGATCCAGCTGACCGGAGACCCGGCCCTGGGCTTGCGCATGGGCCGCCTGAGCCGGCTGAGCCAGGCCGGCCTGGCCGGAGTGACCGCAGCCCAGGCCCCCACCGTGCGCGAAGCAGCCCGCTGCCTGACCCGCTTCGAAGCTCTGTATGGCTCCAACTATCGCGGCCAGTCGAGCTTTCACGAGGATGCCAGCGGCGCCTGGCTGTGCTTCTACTCCATCAGCCCGTACAACGCCTACAACCGCTTCGTGGTGGACTCGATCATCTCCGGCTGGCTGCAGCAGTTGTCCAGCGTCGCCGACCAGGCGATCCACGCCGAACAGATCGATATCGAATTCCAGCGCCCGGACTACCACGAGGCCTATGCGGTGCTCGGCCCCACGCCTATCCAGTTCGGCGCCGAACAGAACCAGCTGCGCCTGAGCCAGGCCAGCCTGGGCCTGCGCAACCCGCAGCATTGCCCGAGCACCTGGCGGCATCTGGTGCAGTTGTGCGAGAGAGAACTGGAACAACTGACCCGCACCCGCAGCCTGCGCGAACGCATCATTCAGATGCTGGGGCCTTTGCTCAATGGCGGTCGCGAGCCGGGCCTGGAAGAAGTGGCGATGCGCCTGAAGCTGCCGACCTGGACCCTGCGGCGCAAGCTGGCGGAAGAAGGGACGCAGTTCCGGGCAATTCTCAATGACACCCGCCGCGACCTGGCCATGACCTACATTCGCGATACTGAACTGGCGTTCGGGGAGATTGCCTATCTGCTGGGCTTTGCCTCAGCCGAGGCGTTTCAACGGGCCTTCAAGCGCTGGAATGGCCAGACCCCCGGGGATTTTCGCCGCAGCCACCGACAATTCGGCTAGAGAAACGGTAAAAAAAACGCCACCGGCGTTACAGCTCGGTGGCGTCTTCTGCAGGTTCCAGAGGATCCAGCTCGAAAGCCTGATACTCCAGCAGTTCCTCTTGGTATTCGTCCATGGCGGACTCCTTTTTCCGTTGTTGAAAGACCTTGTTCAATAGCCCTGTGCCTAATGACCATCGGGATCAGCATAAAGTGCCGGGATGACAGAAAAAATACTACCCCCCAGGTCAGGATTTCTATCATTAAAACGTAACAGCCCGTGAGGAATTTAACCCTCGAACACAGATGCAATTGCAACGATTGCAACTGCAATCATATTTGCCAATCCGTTAGGGTAGCCGCTCTCCCCCCTTGCGGACGGCGCCGAGCATGAACCCATCCTCACTTTTCCCCACTCGCCACAACGCCCTCGCGCAACAGGCGGCCCAGGCCTGCCTGGACCTGCTCAGGAGCGCCCGCCCCCCTGGCGGTTCGCCACTCAACACCGTGCTGGAGATGGCCAATACCCTGGAGCTGGACCGGCGCACCGCACGCCAGTCCTTTGTGGTGCGCAGCCACGGCGCACCACAAAGGAGTACCCGGATCAGCGCCTGGCCATTGTGGTTCTCCACCGACAGCGCGGAAAAACCCCTGCTTTATCTGCACCGCTGCAGTTCTTCGGCGCAGTTGTGCGCGGTCAGCGCCGAGACCGCGGCGCGGGGCATCCTGTGCAACGACAGTGAGACCCAAACCTCCCCATGGCCCAAGGGTGCCGACCCGTCACTGGCGTTGTGGCTGGCCCACAACCCGCACTGCCTGCCATTCGACCCGGCCACTGGCGCAGAGGCCGAGGCGATTGTCCTGGAGGCCCTGCAACGCCTGTATATCGAGGGCCAGCCAGGCTTCTACTACCTGGCCCTGCATGACCATGAGCTGCAACTGGAACTGACGCCCGAGCAACGGCAAGCCGCATTGCAGGGGATGTACAAGGTGACGGACACCACTGCCCACCCAGCGGCGGGGCGCGTGCGACTGCTGGGCGCCGGCCGGGCGTTTGCCCAGGTCAGGGCCGCGGCGGATCTGCTGCAGCGTGATTGGAAGGTGGCCAGCCAGCTCTGGAGTTGCCCCAGCTACACCCGCCTGGCGCGGGAAGCGGCTGCGGCGCAGCATTGGAATCGCCTGCATCCTGGGCAGGAGAAGCGCGGCTCACACCTGCAGCGCTGCCTGGCGGATGACTCGGCGCCCGTGATTGCAGTGACTGGCTACGGCCAGGCGGTGGCCGAACAGCTACGCCCTCACCTCAAGGCCGAGCTGGTGGCCCTGGGCACCGACTCCTTCGATGCCGCCCGCGACCCGCGACGCGGCCGCTGCCCCGAGGCTCGCTGGATCGCCGTGCTGGCGCTCAAGAGCCTGGCAGACGCTGGGCAATTGCCCATGCAATGCGTGGAACAGGCCATGGCGACCTATGGCCTGCCCTGACGGTACCGGGCTCAGCCCCTGGAGCCTGTGTCGCCACCATTGGCCGCCGCCCGAGCCAGGGTCGCGGTGCGTTCCAGGGCATCGGCAAAGGCGTGTTTCTGCTCGCTGTCCAGTTGCGAGAGAAACAGCTCGGCCACTGTCGCCTCGTAGATTTTCCACATCTTCTTGCGCAGCTTTCGGCCTTCGTCGGTGATGCTGACAAAGGCCGCGCGACCATCGCCCTCACAGCGCGAGCGCTGCACCAGGCCGTCTTTTTCCAGGCGATCCACCAGGCGTGTGAGGTTGTAGCGCTCGATGGCCAGCACATCGGCCAATTCGTGCATGCGCCGGGTACCTTCGGCGCCGCTTTCCAGGCCCCAGAGGGCGTCGTACCAGGCGTACGCCGGCAAGCCGGCCTGGGCCAGGCGGCGCTCGATTTCGCGAATCACCGTCCGGTGAGCCCTGACAAAACGGAACCAGACATCGGGCTCTTTTGAAGACATGCCACACCATCCGAAGGTTTGAAGAAGGGTTGCAATAGTAGCGCATGCCGGGATAGATTCGGCCATGTAGTTGCAATTGCAATTACTTTTCCCGGCGCCGAATACCCTCCGATTCCACAAGAATCCGCGCGCTGGAACCCCGCCCAACACGGAGCCAGGTATGACCCAGAACAACAGTGCAACCCTCGATAACGATCCCCAGGAAACCCGCGAGTGGCTCGACTCTCTGGAGTCGGTGCTGACGGTGGAAGGTCGCCCGCGGGCCCATTACCTGATCGACCAGTTGCTGGATTTCGACGTGGCACGCCACGGCGACTTCCATGGCCGGGTGACCACGCCCTACATCAACACCATTGCCCCCGAGCGGCAGCTGCCCTACCCCGGCGACCTGGAGACCGAGCGCAAGCTCAACGCGATGATCCGCTGGAACGCCATGGCCATGGTGCTGCGCGCCGGCAAGCATTCGGGCGTGGGCGGCCACATCGCCACCTATGCTTCGGCAGCCGTGCTCTACGACGTGGGTTTCGATCATTTCTTCCGCGGCCGCAGCGACAGCTTCGACGGTGACATGGTGTACATCCAGGGCCACTCCTCCCCAGGCATCTACGGCCGCGCCTACCTGGAAGGCCGGATCAACGCCGCCCAGCTCGACAACTTCCGCCGCGAGGCCGATGGCCAGGGCATTTCCTCCTATCCGCACCCCAGGCTGATGCCGGACTTCTGGCAGTTCCCCACTGTATCCATGGGCCTGGGGCCGATCACCGCGGCCTATCAGGCGCGTTTCATGCGCTACCTGGAACTGCGCGGGCTCAAGCAGCACCAGGGGCGCAAGGTCTGGGCCTTCCTCGGCGACGGCGAAATGGACCAGCCCGAATCCCTGGCGGCGATTTCCCTGGCCGGGCGGGAGAAACTCGACAACCTGATCTTCGTCGTCAACTGCAACCTGCAACGCCTCGATGGCCCGGTACGGGGCAACGCCAAGGTCATCCAGGAGTTCGAAAGCCTGTATCGCGCCGCCGGCTGGAACGTGATCAAGGTGATCTGGGGCAGCGGCTGGGACGCGCTGCTGGAGAAGGACCGCAGCGGCCTGCTGCGCCAGCGCATGATGGAGTGCGTGGATGGCGACTATCAGAACTACAAGTCGCAGAACGGCGCCTATGTGCGCGAGCATTTCTTCGGCAAGTACCCGCAATTGCTGGAGCTGGTGGCCGATCTCTCGGACGAGCAGATCTGGAAGCTCTCCCGGGGCGGCCACGACCCGATCAAGGTCTACAACGCCTATGCCGCCGCAGTACGCCACAGCGGCCGTCCCACGGTGATCCTGGCGAAAACCGTCAAGGGCTTCGGCATGGGCGAGGCCGGCGAAGGCCAGAACATCAACCACCAGTTGAAGAAGATGGGGGCCGAGGCAGTGAAGGCCTTCCGTGATCGCTTCGAACTGCCGGTCAGCGATGAGCAACTGGCTGAAATGCCCTACCTCAAGCCCGCGGCGGACAGCACGGAAGGCCGTTACTTCGCAGCCTGTCGCAGCCGCCTGGGGGGCTATGTGCCGGCTCGCTACAACGACTGCGCACCGCTGCAGATCCCGGCCCTGGAAGCCTTCGCCACCCAGCTCAAGGACACCGGCGACCGGGCGATCTCCACCACCATGGCCTTCGTGCGCATCCTCGGCACCCTGCTCAAGGACCCGCAGATCGGCAAGCGGGTGGTGCCGATCGTGCCTGACGAGTCGCGCACCTTCGGCATGGAAAGCCTGTTCCGCCAGATCGGCATCCACTCGGCGGTGGGCCAGCTCTATACCCCACAGGATGCCGGGCAACTGAGCTACTACAAGGAGAGCAAGGACGGCCAGATCATGCAGGAGGGCCTGAACGAATCCGGGGCGATTTCCTCATGGATCGCCGCCAGTACCTCCTACAGCAACCACCAGGTCATGACCCTGCCCTTCTACATCTTCTATTCGATGTTCGGCTTCCAAAGGATCGGTGACCTGGCCTGGGCCGCCGGCGATGCGCGGGCCCGGGGCTTCCTGCTGGGCGCCACGTCCGGGCGCACCACGCTGATGGGCGAAGGCCTGCAGCACGACGACGGCCACAGCCATATCCTCGCCTCGGTGATCCCCTGCTGCATCTCCTACGACCCGACCTTCGCCTATGAACTGGCGGTGATCATCCATGAAGGCATGCAGCGCATGTATGTGCAGCAGGAGGATGTGTATTACTACATCACCCTGCTCAACGAAAACTACCCGCAACCGGCCATGCCCGAAGGTGCTCGCGAAGGCATTCTCAAGGGCTTGTACCGCTTCAGCTCAAGCACCGCCCAGGGCGCCAAAGCCCCGCGGGTGCAACTGATGGGCAGCGGCTCGATCCTGCGCGAGGTGATCGCCGCCGGGCAGCTGCTGGAGAAGGACTTCGGGGTGCAGAGCGACATCTGGAGTGCCACCAGCCTCACCGAACTGCGCCGCCAGGGCCTGGCGGCGGAGCGCTGGAACCTGCTGCATCCGCAGCAGCCTCGGCGAGCGGCCTATGTCGAGCAATGCCTGGAAGGCCATCAAGGCCCGCTGGTGGTGGCCACCGACTACATGAAACTGTTCGCCGACCAGATCCGCCCCTTCGTCGAGGGTCGGCGCTTCGTGGCCCTGGGCACCGACGGCTTCGGCCAGTCCGACACCCGGGAAAACCTGCGGCAGTTGTTCGAGGTGGACCGGCATTTCATCGCCCTGGCGGCGTTGAAAGCCCTGGCCGATGACGGGGAGATACCCTACAGCCAGGTCGGCGAAGCCTTGAGCCGCTATCGGATCGACGCTGAAAAAGTCGACCCGAGCTCGGTCTAGGTGCCTTAGTGCCCGCTGCTCGGCAGGGCCGGAATCGGCTCGCTGGGCGGCGGCAGGTTGCTGGCCGGTGGCGGCGTGACGGTTTGTGTGGCGGGCGCTGGCTCGCTGCTGGCTGCCGGCACTATCGGCGCCGCCTCGGCCGGAGGAGCCAGGGGTTGCGAGACCGCAGGCTCAGGCTCGGTGGCGGGTGCCGGCGCGGCCACAGGGGCAGGCTCGACCACTGGCTGCGCCTTGGGCTCGGGCTTGGCTGGCGCCTCGGGCTTGTTCTCGGGAACCCCGAGGTCGGCCTTGGGTTTCTCTTCGATATGCGCCGCCTTCTTCGCTTCCTGGGGCAGGAACAACTCCACCAGGGCGAAATAGCGGTCATAGAACTTGGCCGAGGACACGGTTTCGCTGGCCACCTTGACCATCGAATCATCGGTAGAGCCGATCGGCATCGACACCGAGCCCAGCACGCCCACGCCGAGGCTGGCCGAGTTGTTCACCTTCTTCAGCGCATAGCGATCCTGCAGGGCGTTGGCGAACATCGTCGAACGCTGGTCGCCGCTGCCGTCCTGGGCACAAACCACGTTGAAGCTGATTTCCAGGTGGGTCTCGCCGGTCTGCTGGAAGCTCTTGTGGCCGCTGACCAGCTTCGGATCGTTGCTGGTGATGATGTAGCCCTGGCTGAGCAGGGCACGCCGCGCGGCCTCACAGGAGGCGGCATCGCTCACCGGGTAATTGCGCGAAAACGTGCCGGAATCATCGAAGCTTTCGTGCTCGTAGATGGCGGTCTTGTGCGACGAACAGCCGGCCACCGCAGACAGCAGCAACACCCCGGCCGTGGCGCGCAGATGAAATGATTTAAACATCGAGAATCCTGAGGAAAACGCTCCGGCGCGTATTGTGCAACAGATCAGCGTCCCGCAGCGCGGGTAATTGGTGCCTTAAATTTCTCATCAGTTTACTGACCACTGTTTGCCGGAAAAAGTCGCTCGCTCAAGTGCTCGATCAACACCCGCAGCTTGGCCGCTGCATGTCGGCTCGAGGGCCACAACACCCAGAAGGCGCCGTTGTGCTCCAGGTATGGGTCGAGCACGGTTTGCAACTCGCCACGGCGCACCGCGGCCTGGACCATGAAGTCCGGCAGGCAGGCAATGCCCAGCCCGCTGCGCGCCGCGTGCTCCACCGCCTCGATGGAGCTGCTGGTCAGGCGAGTGGGCAGCACCGGCTCCGGCGCATCCGCTTGAACCTTGAAGGGCCAGGCCTCGAGCTTGCCGGTGTGGTGAAAGGTATGCCGCAGGCAGGAGTGACTGCGCAATTCCTGCGGGGTCTGCGGCACGCCGCGCTGCTGGAAATAGCCGGGGCTGCCCACCAGCACCATGCGAAAGCGCCCCAGCTGCCGGGCCAGCAACCGCGAGTCCTTGGGGTTGCCGGTGCGCACTACCAGGTCGAAACCCTCTTCCACCACATCCACCATGCGATCGGAGAGGTCGATATCCAGCTCGATCTGCGGATAGCGTTGCATGAACTCGGCCAGTACCGGCATCAACAACCCATGGACCTGCGGCGCGCTGACCCGCAGCTTGCCCACCGGCGCGCTGGAAGAGTCACATAGCTGGAACTCCGCCGCCTCGACTTCGGCGGCGATCCTGCGGCAGCGTTCGAGGAATCCGGCGCCTTCGGCGGTGAGGCTGATGCTGCGGGTGGTGCGATGAAACAGACGAGTCTCCAGGCGCTCCTCCAGACGGGCAATACTTTTGCCAACCGCCGAGGAAGAGACTCCCAGAAGGCGCCCCGCTTCGGTGAAGCTGCGGGTTTCCGCCACCTGCATAAACACTGGGATACTGCCGAGCCAGTCCATCGCGCCGCTCCGAAATTAAGGACACCTGTGTCCGATAAGTTCGGAACCTTAGCCTATTTTTCCGCCATGAACAGCGCCCTACCCTAGGCCCCTCACTTCCGAACCCACCCATCGGGGCCTTTCCATGAGCAATTGCGTCAATGCCTGCGAACCCTTGCAAGTACCTGCCACAACCCACGAACGCCTGCCTGTCGGCGGCCTGCTGGCCCTGGCCACTGCCGGGTTCATCACCCTGATGACCGAAACCCTGCCCGCCGGCCTGCTACCGCAGATGAGTGCCGACCTGGGCGTGTCTGCAGCGCTGATCGGCCAACTGGTGACCGTCTACGCCCTGGGCTCACTGCTGGCGGCCATTCCGCTGATCCTCCTCACCCAGGGCTGGCGGCGCCGGCCCCTGCTGCTGATCGCCATCGGCGGTTTCGCCGTGGTCAACAGCATCACGGCCCTCTCCACCGAATACAGCCTGATCCTGGTGGCGCGCTTCTTTGCCGGAGTCTTCGCCGGCTTGCTCTGGGCCCTAGTGGCAGGTTATGCCAGCCGCATGGTGGCGCCACACTTGCAGGGCCGGGCGATTACCCTGGCCATGCTCGGCGCGCCGCTGGCGCTGTCGGTGGGCATGCCCGCCGGGACCTGGCTGGGCGCCCTGCTGGGCTGGCGCATGAGTTTCGCCGTGATGACTGTGCTGACCCTGGGCCTGATCGGCTGGGTACTGGTGCAAGTGCCGGACTTCCCCGGGCTGCGGGCGCAGAAGCGCCTGTCGCTGAGTCGTGTCCTGACCCTGCCGGGGATCCGGCCGGTGCTGTTCGTGACCTTCGCCTATGTGCTGGGCCACAACATTCTCTACACCTACATCGCGCCTTTTCTTGAGCCGGCCGGGCTTGGCGGGGAAATCGAGCGGGTGTTGCTGGTGTTCGGCCTGGCCGCCTTGCTGAGCATCTGGCTGGTGGGCCTGCTGATCGACCGCTGGCTGCGTGAGCTGGTACTGGCCAGCTGTCTGCTGTTTATCGGCTCGACCCTGCTGCTGGGCCTGCTCGGCGACCGGCCACTGGCAATCTATGGGGCAATCGCTATCTGGGGGCTGTCCTTTGGCGGCATGGCCACCTTGCTGCAGACTGCGCTGGCCAAGGCCGCCGGCGAGCACGCCGATACCGCGCAGTCGATGCTGGTGACCCTGTGGAACCTGGCAATCGCCGGTGGCGGCCTGGGCGGCGCGCTGCTGCTGCAGGGGCCGGGCGTGGCCACCTTCCCCTGGGTGATTGCCGCCCTGTTGCTGGTGACCCTGCTAGTGGCGATGAACGCCCGACGCGAGGGCTTCCCTGCCCGGGCTTAAAATCCGGCTCCCGGCTCGGGTGGCCGGGGCTCCAGCACCAGGGCTCGAGAAAGAATGCCTAGCCTTGCGAAGCAGGGTTCGCCGGCAAGGCGCCCTCTACCTTCGCCCCTGCACTGGAGCGGGCTTTACGGCTGCGTACCAGCGGCCAGAACAACTCTTGCGTCCAGCTCACGGGTGCCAAGTGTTCGATGCCATAGGCAACGGGCCGGCGCCGAGTGATCTTCGCCGTACCAAACAGCACATCCCAGAGGAACAGCAGGTTGCCGAAGTTGCCCTTGTAATGGGTCACACCATCCTCGGCGCTCAGGCCGTGGTGCGCCGAATGGGTGGACGGCGTAGAAAAGACCCGCTCCAGCAACCACATCAGCGGCCGCAGAAAACCGATGCGGTACAGCTTGTCATCCCAGGCCACACTGCTGTGAGCGGCGAAGATCACCGTCATCTTGAGAATCAGGTAACCGTAGTAGACCGGCGCCAGCCCCAGATAAATCAGCACTCCCGAGAACCAGATGCCGGGCATCAGCAGGTAATAGAAGCTGTTGTTGCGGTAGACGATGCGAATGCTCATGTAGGGCGCCGAATGGTGCGCGCGATGCAACGCGTACAGCGCCGGTACGCGGTGGGTCAAGCGGTGCCACCAGTACTGGGTCATGTCATCGAAGACCAGGAACAGCAGCAGGCCGAGTACCCAGGGGATCTGTGCCAGTGCTCCCTTTGCTTCGGGCAGCGATAGCTGCATGAGCGCGCCGCTGGCCCACATCACCAGGGGAAAGGTCACACCGAGCAACAGGCTTGAGCCCACCGCCTCGATCAACACATCACGGCGCTGGCCGCGAGGTTGGCCAAAGGCCGAACAGGCGATTTCCAGGAGGATGAAAAACACAAAGATCGCCGAAACGATCAGCAGCGGGTTGTTGGTCAGCAGGTCGTGGTTCATGGCATTCTCGCTCTTATCCTTGTGGGCATCGCCCCACCATTAGAGATCAGCAAGGCAGCCCGCTCTATGCGCGAACTGGACAGAATTCCGCGAGATCCGGCCAAGGGCATGACCCCGCGCTTCCATCGCGGGCGCCTGGGTGAAGTCCTGCAACGCTTTCTCGATGACCAGAACACCGGCCCTCAGCAGGACTACAACCTGCTGCAGCTGGAGCAGCTGTGGCGCGCCGCGGCAGCGCTGGAGCCGGCCATCGGCCTCAAGCTGTTCGAACGCTTCACCCCCCAGGACTGGCACGTGATCGCCCACGCCAGCCTGTACTGTCCGGATGTCGCCGCATCCATGGCGTTCTGGGTGCGCTACGCGCCCTTGGGTTCGGATACCGACCGGGTACAGCTGGTGACGGATACCCGGGGGGCCGGTGTCGAGGTTGATATCGACACATCGGCGCCACTCGGCCGCTACCTGATCGAGCACTATGGCGTCATGTCCATCACTCAGTTGCGCCGTGGCACCGGCCTTGCAGTGCAGCCGGTACTGGCCTGCTTCAGCCATCCGCGCCCGGCCTATCACGCGCAGTATCATCACTGGTTCGGCGAGCGGATCGAATTCGATTGCCCGGCCAACCGTTTCTACTTCGACCCGCAAACCCTGCAACTGCCGCTGCAAACCCGCCACGCCGGCATGCTGGAACTGCTGAGCGAGGAGCTGGATCGACGGGTGGCCCTGCACCGGCGACAGAGCGGTTGGGCCGCCAAGGTGGCAGCGGCTTGTCGCCAGGCCCTGGCCGCCGGCCACTCACCAACCCTGGAAAGCCTTTGCGCGCAACTGCATCAAACCCCGCGAACGCTGCGGCGACGCCTGGACGAACAGGGGTTGAGCTTTCGCGAATTGCTCGACCAGACCCGCGCCGAGCTGGAAATGCACCTGCAACTGCAAGGCGAATCCCGGGCCCAGATTGCCCTGCAGTTGGGCTACAACGATCAGGCGGCCTACCTGCATGCACGCAAACGCTGGAAGAACGCCCTTGGCTGAAGTTTTTTCCAGCCCAAAAAAAGACCCCGGCATTGCGGCCGGGGTCTTTTCAACACTGTGGGTCAGGCATCAGTAACGCTTGATGTCCGCCTGGTTTTCCAGCTGCTTGCGGTAGGCGGCAAAGTCTTGCTGCCCTACCCGCGAGGCCAGGAAGCGACGGTATTGAGCCTTCTCTTCCTCGGTCGGCGCAGCGGCTTCGTTGACACCATTGAGCTGCAGCACCAACAGGTTGCCATTAGGCAGGGTCACGCTGGTGAAGGTCGGTTTGTCCTTGGACTCAGGCTTGGTCATGCGGAACAGCGCCTGCAGCACGGCCGGATCGATCCCTTCCTGGCCACGGGTCACGGCATGCGCGACTTTCCAGTCCTGGCCATCCACCGGCTTGTTCAGCGCGGTCTTGCCGTCGCGCAGGCTGGCGATCAGCTCTTCAGCCTTGGTCTTGGCCGCGGCACTGGCGTGCTCTTTGGCCAATTGCGTGCGAATGGCACTGGCAACGCTTTCCAGTGGCAGTTGCTCAGGTTTGCGGTGTTCCTTGGCACGCAGCACTACCACGGTTTCCGGGTCCAGTTCGATGGCGGTGCTATTGGCACCCTCATCGAGGACTTCGGTGCTGAACGCCGCTTGTATCACGGCGCGGTTGGCTGCGATGCCGTCACCACCTTCACGGCCGAATGGCGCGGAGGTGTGGACAGTCAGCTTCAGGTCCTGGGCCGGTTGTGCCAGATCGGACGCTTCGAACGACGAGTCTTCCAGTTGCTTGGTGGCCTCGACGAAACGCTGCTCGACCTGCTGGGTCTTCAGATCCCGGGTCAGCTTGCCCTTGAGGCTGGCGAAGCTCGGCACTTCCGGCGCTTCGACACCCAGCAGCTTGATCAGGTGGAAACCGAAGCCGGTACGTACCGGCGCCGATACCTGGTCCTTGTTCAAGGCGTACAGGGCTTTCTCGAAGGTTGGGTCATAGACGCCAGGACCTGCGAAACCCAGGTCGCCGCCGTTGCTGGCCGAACCCGGGTCCTGGGAGAACTCCTTGGCCAATGCCTCGAAGCTTTCGCCCTTGGCCAGACGTGCCTGGATCTCTTCGATCTTGGCCTTGGCCTGGGCCTCATTCACCTTGTCATTGACTTCGATGAGGATGTGCGCCGCGCGGCGTTGCTCGGACAGGTTGGCAATTTCCTTCTGATACAGCGCTTGCAGGTCCTCGTCCTTGACGCTGACCTGATCGAAGAAGGCGGCCTTCTTCAATTCGATGTAATCAATCACCACCTGGTCCGGAGTCATGAACTCCTTGGCGTGCTGGTCGTAGTACGCCTTGACCTCGTCGTCGGTCAACTTGACCGCTGCCGGGTCGGCCTTGATGGTCAGGGAAGCGAAGTCACGGGTCTGCTTTTCCAGACGGGCGAATGCCAGCACCTGGGCGTCGGTGACAAAACCGCTGCCTGCCAGACCGGCGCGTACCTGGCCGATCAGCATTTCCTGAGTCAGCATCTGGCGAAATTGCAGGCGGGTGTAACCCAGTTGACGGATCACCTGGTCGAAGCGCTCGGGGCTGAACTTGCCATCAACCTGGAACTCCGGCGTTTGCAGAATGACCTGGTCCAGCGCACCTTCGGAGAACGCGAACTTGGAATCCTGCGCACCTTGCAGCAACAGCTTGCGGTCGATCAGCCCTTTGAGGGCAGCTTCGCGCAGCATCTTCTCGTCCAGCAGGGAGGCATCGAAGTCTTTGCCCAGCTGCTGCATCAACTGACGACGTTGCATGTCGACGGCCTGGCTCAACTCGTTCTGAGTGATTTCCTCACCGTTGACCTTGGCCGCGTCCTGATTGTGGGTAGTGGCCTTGAAAATGGCATCGAATCCCGTCAACGCCAACAGCGCGACGATAACCCCGATGATGGTTTTGGCAATCCAGCCTTGTGAATTGTCCCTGATATTCTGCAGCATGCGTCCCCCAGAAACGGTTGTACTTCAATTTGAGCAACCGTGGAGCGTGGGTAGAGTCCGGATAGAAGAAAGGCGCATCCGAGGATGCGCCTTCTCGTAACTGGCGGAGCGGACGAAGGTTAAACCCGCGACCCTCGGCGTGAACCGGTGGTAGACCGGTTGACTAGCGCCCCGCTGCCAGATCAGGCATGACCCCGACCCGGATGGGCAAAGACCCTGAAGAAACTTAGTTAACGGCTTCTTTCAGTGCTTTACCGGCTTTGAAACCTGGCTTTTTAGCAGCAGCGATTTCCAGAGTCTTACCGGTCTGTGGGTTACGACCGATACGCGCTGGACGATCAGTTACGGAGAAAGTACCGAAACCAACCAGCACCACAGAGTCACCGGCCTTCAGAGCGCCAGTAACGGATTCGATTACTGCGTCCAGCGCACGGCCAGCAGCAGCTTTCGGGAGATCAGCAGATGCAGCGATAGCATCAATCAGTTCCGACTTGTTCACTCTAAGTCCCCTTATATATCTATGAGTATGATTCTAAGTTTTTTGGTGAAAGCAAAAACGAGTGCTGAATGGCCTACAGACACTTAAGAGCCGCTTTATAACAAGGGCTCTAAAAAGCTGTCAAGGAAGCCCCCCAGGCTAATGCGTACTAATGCGTGCTAATTCTTTCCTTAGAGTCAGACTCGCGTTTTTCGTCCTTTGCGACTATCTCGGGAGCCACATCCGGCAAGGGCTCCGGCGCGTATTGCAGCGCAATTTGCAGGACTTCGTCAATCCATTTAACCGGTTTAATCTGCAGATCCTGCTTGATATTGTCAGGAATTTCTTTCAAATCGCGAACATTCTCTTCCGGAATGATCACTGTCTTGATTCCACCCCGATGAGCGGCGAGTAATTTCTCTTTCAACCCGCCGATAGCCAATACCTGACCACGCAGAGTGATCTCGCCCGTCATTGCCACATCAGCCCGCACCGGAATGCCGGTCAGCGCCGAAACCAGCGCCGTGCACATGCCTACACCCGCGCTGGGGCCGTCTTTCGGGGTCGCCCCTTCAGGCATGTGGATGTGGGTGTCGCGCTTCTCGTGGAAGTCCAGGGGAATGCCCAGGCTCTTGGCCCGGCTGCGCACCACGGTCAGTGCTGCAGTGATCGACTCGACCATCACATCGCCCAGGGAACCGGTCTTGATCAACTGGCCCTTGCCCGGAACCACAGCGGCTTCGATGGTCAGCAGTTCACCGCCCACTTGAGTCCATGCCAACCCGGTCACCTGACCGATCTGGTCTTGCTGCTCGGCCAGGCCGTAGCGGAATTTGCGCACGCCGAGGAAGTGCTCCAGCAGGTCGGAAGTGACCTTCACCGAGAAGCGCTTTTCCATCGCATGCTCTTTCACCGCCTTGCGGCAGACCTTGGCAATCTGCCGCTCCAGGCCGCGTACACCGGCCTCGCGGGTGTAGTAGCGAATGATGTCGCGGATCGCATCCGGCTCGAATTCCAGCTCGCCCTTCTTCAGGCCGTTGGCCTGAATCTGCTTGGGCGAGAGGTACTTGACCGCGATGTTGATCTTCTCGTCCTCGGTGTAGCCAGGCAGACGAATCACCTCCATCCGGTCCAGCAAGGCCGGCGGAATATTCATCGAGTTGGAGGTGCAGAGGAACATCACATCGGACAAGTCGTAATCGACTTCCAGGTAGTGATCGTTGAAATTATGGTTCTGCTCGGGGTCCAGCACCTCGAGCAATGCCGAGGCCGGATCACCGCGCATATCGCTACCCATCTTGTCGATTTCGTCGAGCAAGAACAGCGGGTTGCGCACCCCCACTTTTGTCATCTTTTGAATCAATCTTCCTGGCATCGAACCGATATAAGTCCGACGATGCCCACGAATCTCCGCCTCGTCACGCACGCCACCCAGGGCCATGCGTACGAACTTGCGGTTGGTAGCGTTGGCGATCGACTCCGCCAGGGAGGTTTTACCCACCCCAGGAGGCCCCACCAGGCACAGTACCGGGCCACGAATCTTTTTCACCCGTTTCTGTACGGCGAGGTATTCGAGAATCCGTTCCTTGACCTCTTCCAGGCCATAGTGGTCGGCATCGAGAATATCTTCGGCACGTGCCAGATCGAGACGAACCTTGCTCTGTGCCTTCCACGGCACCTGAACCAGCCAGTCGATATAAGAGCGAACAACAGTAGCCTCGGCAGACATCGGCGACATCTGCTTGAGCTTGTTCAGTTCGGCCTGAGCCTTGGTCATCGCGTCTTTTGGCAGGCCTGCGGCATCGATACGCTTTTTCAGCTCCTCGATTTCGTTGTGCCCTTCGTCGCCATCACCCAGTTCTTTCTGAATGGCCTTCATCTGCTCATTCAGGTAGTACTCTCGCTGGCTGCGCTCCATTTGCTTCTTGACGCGACCACGGATGCGCTTTTCCACTTGCAGCAGATCGATCTCGGCGTCCAGCAATGCCAGGACATGCTCGACCCGAGCGGACAGATCGATGATCTCGAGGATTTCCTGCTTCTGCTCGATCTTCAACGCCATGTGCGCAGCCATGGTATCCACCAGGCGGCTTGGTTCATCGATGCTATTAAGGGACGACAGCACCTCGGCAGGGACTTTCTTGCCCAGTTG
Organism: Pseudomonas sp. JV245A; assembly: GCF_032424515.1. Lineage (NCBI taxonomy): Bacteria > Pseudomonadati > Pseudomonadota > Gammaproteobacteria > Pseudomonadales > Pseudomonadaceae > Pseudomonas > Pseudomonas sp. JV245A. The sequence goes on along the minus strand of NZ_VYKE01000040.1, from coordinate 23,052 downwards.
CACATACTGCTCGAACTGGGACAGCAGACTGCGAACAAACACTTCCGACTCACGGTCAGGAGCATCGACTTCGTCAATCAGGGAGACTTCGGCACGGCAATGGCCATCAACTTCGCTGAAGCGCTCAACAGCACCACGCTGTTCGCCTTCAACCAATACCTTGACGGTGCCATCAGGCAATTTGAGCAACTGCAAGACAGTCGCAATGGTACCTACGCGATAGAGTGCATCTTCACCGGGATCGTCATCAGCAGGGTTTCTCTGCGCCAGCAAGAGAATCTGCTTGTCGCCCGTCATCGCTGCCTCGAGGGCTTCGATCGACTTCTCGCGCCCCACGAACAGCGGGATAACCATGTGCGGATAAACCACAACATCACGCAATGGCAGGAGAGGCAATTCGATGGTTGTCTTCATGATTTCGCCTCTACGGCGGCCGTAAGGCCGTAAACAGATGGAAGTAAGCTTGAAACCAAGATGGGGGCTGCCTGGAAAAAAAACAAGCTCAAAGACAGCACTTTAAGGCGCTAAAAACAAAGGGGCCCGAAGGCCCCTTCTTTCATTCCAACAGCGCGACGCTTACGCGTCTGGCGCTGCCTTGGCCGTCGGTTCACTGTTCTCATAGATGTACAGTGGCTGGGACTTGCCTTCAATAACGCTTTCGTCGATCACTACTTTACTCACCTCGGACTGCGAGGGGATTTCATACATAGTGTCGAGCAGAACACCTTCAAGAATGGAGCGCAGGCCACGAGCACCAGTCTTGCGTTCAAGGGCTCGCTTGGCGACGGACTTCAAGGCATCGGTACGGAACTCCAGGTCAACACCTTCCATCTCGAACAACTTGGCGTACTGCTTGGTCAAGGCGTTCTTCGGTTCGGTGAGGATCTGAATCAATGCCGCTTCGTCCAACTCATCCAAGGTCGCCAGGACAGGCAGACGACCGACGAATTCCGGGATCAGACCGAACTTGACCAGATCGTCAGGCTCGACTTCACGCAGGGATTCACCGACTTTCTTGCCTTCTTCCTTGCTGCGAACTTCCGCGTTGAAACCGATGCCGCCCTTGGTGGAACGGTTTTGAATAACCTTTTCCAGACCCGAGAACGCACCACCACAGATGAACAGGATGTTACGGGTATCGACCTGCAGGAATTCCTGCTGCGGATGCTTGCGACCACCTTGCGGCGGAACAGAGGCAACCGTGCCTTCAATCAACTTCAACAGGGCTTGCTGAACGCCTTCGCCGGAAACATCCCGGGTAATCGAAGGGTTGTCAGACTTGCGGGAAATCTTGTCGATTTCATCGATGTAGACAATGCCCATCTGGGCCTTCTCTACGTCGTAGTCGCACTTCTGCAGCAACTTCTGAATGATGTTCTCGACGTCTTCCCCCACATAACCGGCTTCGGTCAGGGTAGTGGCATCGGCGATGGTGAAAGGTACATTCAACAGGCGAGCCAGGGTTTCGGCCAACAGCGTCTTACCCGAACCTGTAGGGCCGATCAGCAAGATGTTGCTCTTGCCAAGTTCGACGTCGTCACTCTTCTTGTCACGCTGGTTCAGACGCTTGTAGTGGTTGTACACCGCTACTGCTAGAACCTTTTTTGCACGTTCCTGACCAATCACGTACTGATCAAGGATGCCGCTGATTTCTTTAGGCGAAGGCAATTTATGCGCGCTGCTCTCGGCCTGTGCTTCCTGCACCTCCTCACGGATGATGTCATTGCACAGGTCGACGCACTCGTCGCAGATAAAGACCGAGGGGCCGGCAATCAATTTGCGCACTTCATGCTGGCTTTTGCCACAGAAGGAGCAATAAAGCAGTTTGCCGTTGTCCTCGCCGTTGCGGGTGTCAGTCATTCGTTCGATCCAAATCCGATAGGCTTGCAACACAAGATGAAGGCTATTGCGGGCTTTTTCAAGCCCGCCACTGATCGGAACAACCGACCATGCCTATTTTGAGCTGCTTATTTTAAGCGGGGCGCTGGTTGATGACTTCGTCGATCAACCCGTACTCACGCGCAGCTTCGGCGCTCATGAAGTTATCGCGATTGGTATCGCGCTCGATTTCTTCCAGGGTGCGCCCGCTATGCTTGGCCATCAGCGTGTTGAGACGCTCACGGATAAAGAGGATTTCCTTGGCATGGATTTCAATATCCGATGCCTGGCCCTGGAAACCGCCCAGTGGCTGGTGAATCATCACTCGGGAGTTTGGCAGGCAGAAACGCTTGCCTGGAGCACCGGCTGTCAGCAAGAACGCGCCCATGCTGCATGCCTGGCCAATACAAGTGGTTGAAACGTTAGGCTTGATGAACTGCATGGTGTCGTAGATCGACATGCCGGCTGTCACCGAACCGCCCGGGGAGTTGATATAGAGATGGATGTCCTTGTCCGGGTTTTCCGCTTCAAGGAACAGCAGTTGCGCACAGATCAGGTTGGCCATGTAGTCCTCTACAGGGCCCACCAGAAAGATCACTCGCTCCTTGAGGAGGCGCGAGTAGATGTCGTAGGCGCGCTCGCCACGAGCGGACTGCTCGACAACCATCGGGACCAGGCCGCCTGCGGCCTGGATATCAGAGTTCTGCTGAATATACGAATTACGGAACATGCTCTGCAGTCACTCCCAAATAGTCACGTCTTGAATACGCATAAGCCAGCGCGAAGGCTGGCTTATGGTGTGTGCTTCGAACGAGAAGAAAATCAGTCGGCTTGAGGTGCTTCTACCGGCTTGACCGCTTCTTCGTAGGAGACCGATTTGTCGGTCACGCTAGCTTTCTGTAGAACAGTATCCACAACTTGTTCTTCCAGCACAACCGAACGAACTTCGTTCAATTGCTGCTCGTTCTTGTAGTACCAGGACACGACCTGCTCAGGTTCCTGATAAGCCGAAGCCATTTCCTGGATCAGCTCGCGAACGCGGTCTTCATCAGGCTTCAGATCGAACTGCTTAACAACCTCGGCAACGATCAGACCCAGCACCACGCGACGCTTGGCCTGCTCTTCGAACAGCTCGGCTGGCAGTTGATCCGGCTTGATGTTGCCACCGAATTGCTGGACAGCTTGAACGCGCAGACGGTTAACTTCGTTGTCCAGCAGCGCCTTCGGCACTTCGATCGGGTTGGAGGCCAGCAGACCGTCCATGACCTGATTCTTCACTTTGGACTTGATGGCCTGACGCAGTTCGCGCTCCATGTTCTTGCGAACTTCGGCGCGGAAGCCTTCCAGACCTGCTTCCTTGATACCGAACTGAGCGAAGAACTCCTCGGTCAGCTCTGGCAGCTTAGGCTCGGAAACGCTGTTGACAGTCACAGTGAACTCGGCGGCCTTGTTGGCCAGATCCAGGTTCTGATAGTTCTCAGGGAAGGTCAGATTCAGGACGCGCTCTTCACCCGCCTTGGCGCCTACCAGGCCTTCTTCGAAGCCAGGAATCATGCGACCCGAGCCCAGCACCAGCTGGGTACCCTTGGCCGAACCACCGGCGAAGACTTCACCGTCGACCTTGCCAACGAAATCGATGTTCAGTTGATCGTCGTTCTGCGCAGCACGATCGGCCACTTCAAAACGCACGTTCTGCTTGCGCAGGATTTCCAGCATGTTATCCAGGTCGGCATCAGCCACATCAGCGCTCAGGCGCTCAACGGCGATGTTTTCGAAACCGGCAACAGTGAACTCTGGGAACACTTCAAAAGTGGCAACGTACTCCAGGTCCTTGCCCTTCTCCAGCACTTTAGGCTCGACCGAAGGAGCGCCGGCAGGGTTCAGTTTCTGCTCGACAACGGCTTCATAGAAGGAAGCCTGGATCACATCACCTACTGCTTCTTGACGCGCATCAGCCTCATAACGCTGACGGATCACGCTCATTGGAACCTTGCCAGGACGGAAGCCTGGAATCTTGGCCTTTTGGGCAGTCTGCTGCAGACGCTTGTTGACCTGGCTCTCGATGCGCTCAGCCGGCACGGTGATGCTCATGCGGCGCTCAAGAGCAGAAGTATTTTCAACAGAAACTTGCATGGATATTCCTCGTTGCACAGACGTTAGCCGGCCGTTTTCCGACCCCAGAATCAAGGGCATGCATTCTAGAGGGTCAAACTCAAGAAGTCACCCTACTGAAAACGGGTAAAAAACCGCCGGCAATGTGAAGGCGGGGACAAAGGATTGAGCCTCGCCATGAGAGCAAATATTGCGAACCAAACCAGGGCCTCTACTTCAACCCTTCTATATATAGAAGGAGTCGTTCAGCACACCCCTGAAAAACGCCAGCCAATAGCTGAAACCCGGAACCTTCAACGACCAAAGGACAACATTCTGCCACTCAACCGGCTCATCGGATGCAGCCACTTAGAGGTATCGAATCCAGAAACGAAAACGGCGCAGCCCTTTTCAGGTGCTGCGCCGTTATCTGCTATTAACTAGCTACTTTATTGGTGCGGACGAAGAGACTCGAACTCTTACACCTTGCGGCGCTGGAACCTAAATCCAGTGTGTCTACCAATTCCACCACGTCCGCGTAACAAGCTTTTAAAGCAAAGGCGCCAGACTATTAATCTGGCGCCTTCTTCGAATATGGGGTGGACGATGGGGATCGAACCCACGACAACAGGAGTCACAATCCTGTGCTCTACCAACTGAGCTACGCCCACCATATTGCGTTACTTGTGCCAAAGCTGCCTAATGGCGCACCCGGCAGGACTCGAACCTGCGACCATCCGCTTAGAAGGCGGATGCTCTATCCAGCTGAGCTACGGGCGCCTTATTAATCTGTATTCTTTAACGATTACAAACTAATTGCTTTCAGTCGTTACGAGTTAAACATCAACTCTGCCCGACCTTCTTAACCAGTGCTAGGCTGTGCCCGACAAGTGCGACGAATGTTATAGACGGCCCGTTAGGTCGTCAACTCTTTTTTGAAAAAAATTCATTTAATTAAAGGGCTTAGGGGAATTTGCAGACCAAGCGCCTTTGCCCTCACGTTCCGACATGCGAGAATGCGTTCTCTTTTTCTCACCCTCTCGATGGTTAATCACGCGTCATGACTGCACAACTAATCGACGGCAAGGCGATCGCCGCTAGCCTGCGCCAGCAGATCGCCAAACGCGTCGCCGAGCGTCGCCAGCAAGGCCTGCGTACTCCAGGCCTCGCGGTGATTCTGGTCGGCAGCGACCCGGCCTCTCAAGTTTATGTCTCGCACAAGCGTAAAGACTGCGAAGAGGTCGGCTTCCTTTCCCAAGCCTATGACTTGCCCGCCAACACCACTCAAGAGGACCTGGCCGGCTTGATCGACCGCCTCAACGATGACCCGAACATCGATGGCGTCCTGCTGCAGTTGCCGCTTCCCGAGCACCTGGACGCTTCTCTATTACTGGAGCGTATTCGCCCGGACAAAGACGTGGACGGTTTCCATCCTTATAACGTCGGTCGCCTGGCCCAGCGCATTCCACTGCTGCGCCCTTGCACCCCCAAGGGCATCATGACCCTTCTGGAAAGCACCGGTGCCGATCTGTACGGCATGGATGCAGTGGTTGTCGGCGCTTCCAATATCGTTGGTCGCCCGATGGCCATGGAGTTGCTGCTGGCCGGCTGCACCGTGACCGTGACCCACCGCTTCACCAAGGATCTGGCTGGTCATGTCGGCCGTGCCGACCTGGTAGTCGTAGCCGCCGGCAAGCCGGGCCTGGTCAAGGGCGAGTGGATCAAGGAAGGCGCAATCGTCATCGACGTTGGCATCAATCGCCAGGACGACGGCAAGCTGGTGGGTGACGTGGTGTATGAAACCGCCCTGCCCCGCGCCGGCTGGATCACCCCAGTACCGGGTGGCGTCGGCCCCATGACCCGCGCCTGCCTGCTGGAAAACACGCTGTACGCAGCCGAATCGCTGCACAGCTGAGTTTGCTGCCCCGCAACAGAAAACCCGCCAATGGCGGGTTTTTTTATTCTGAAATTAAAGGCCACCCGGGCTCTTTATCACCCCTGACTCTTAGCCCACGCCCATTGCTGCGCAAAGCCCTACCGTTCAGGAAAAAAACGTGTTTTTTCTTTATTTTTAAGGGCTTTCGGCTGACCGTGGAAGAACAATCGACAGTTCTTCAGCCATACTCATAAGATGTTTTCTGCGGTTTCCAGCGGGCCGCAGCGGGATAAACCCCAGCGTTTCCTGGGGTTCCACCCACCACCGCCACGCACCAGCCACCCACGACCCGCCCCCAGTGGTACAAAAATTGGTACAGCCAGTTTTCCCGCCTCCGGCGTTCTGCCGACCCAGCACCATCCCCCCCCCCCTGCAGTTCGTCGGCGAAAATCGCGCCCCGTCCAAGCCTCGATTACTGTATGCACATACAGCACCTGGATCGAGGTAGTACCGTGCACACCGAAGACACCGACACAGCCGACGACTGGCTGGGCATCCCCACGCCCCTAGAAACTGCCCACCAGCATGCGCTGTTGCTGGAAAACGAAGTGGCAGAACTGAACCTGCAGCTGCGCACAGCCAGGGAAAACATTTATAAGCTGGTGAACCTGCAGGCTCAGACAGAGCGGGATCGCGACGAAGCCCTGGCGCGGCTTCGGGAGCGATCAGGGGAAGCAGCAAGGCTCCGGCAACAGGTCCGCGACCTTGAGTTGCTGGGCAAAGCAAAGGACAGGGCCAACGAAGATCTGCGCAGGCAGATACCGCCGCCGGCCAGGGGCCACTAAGGGTTTCGCGTAGAGATTTCCTTGATGTAGCTTTGACAGGCCGCCAGGGCGATCAATCCTTGATCGCCGTCGCCGGTGATGGCGACAATTCGTTGAGCAGCCGCTGGGTCAAGTTCGGCTCGCGTGCCTCCATGAACCACGCCGCAGGTGCCGGCGGTGGCTGGCAACCTACCGCCACCACCCGAGGCGGCGGTATTGAGTAGGACTGACAGCCGGACATCAGCAGTAGCAAGCCGATCACGCAGGCGAGCCTGGTTCGCTTGTTCATCGCGCAATTCCTTGTAGTGGGTTTCGTCATTCGCTTGCAGGCGATCCTCCAGCGCCCGACGGGCGTCCTGCTGGGTTTCCTGCCAGTTGATCACCGCCGTGGCAGCCTGCTCGCGATCCGTGCTGTACGCCTCAGCCTGTTCGGCCAGGGCCTTGCCGTAGACGTTGGCCTGCCACGTCCAGGCCAGCCAGCCGCCCAAGGCGAGCCCCAGCACCAGGGCCAAGGCTGGCAATAACCAGCCCGGGGCCTTCACGCCAGCACCTTCAAAGCCAGGTCGTAGAGTGCTTTCCGTTCCACGGCACCATTTGGCACCCGGCCTGGCTGTCCGGCGTTGATGATGCTGCCGATGTCCTGGATGCGGCCAGCGTCGGCCAGTTCGTTTAGACCGTGGGCAGCCCACCACCAGGCGGCAGACTGGGCGGCCTGCTCTGGCTGCTCCAGCAGCTCAGGCTGCACCTCCAGGGGCAGGCCCAGGCCGGCGGCGGCAGCATGGTAGTTCGAGCGGCCAGTGAGTTGGATCAAGCCGCGCCCACGGAAGCGCCAGCCGTCGCCGGAGGATTCCGGACCATTGCCCATACGCCCGCCGTAAACAGCGTTGCCGAAGCGCTCAGGCTTGCCGCCCAGTTCATCCGCCCGCGGAACCAACGAGCGCCAACGGCTGCCAGCGGCGGAGGCCTGGCCGATCTGGCGGATGCGATCGGCGCGATAGTTGAGATTTTCCACTAGGTTGCGCAACTGACCGGATTCATGGCCGACCTGGGCCAGGAACGCCGCCTGGCGCACCCGGCTGTCGATCTTCCAGCGGGCCATAGCGCGGTTGAGCGCAGGAACAAAAACGCCCGCAACAGGGCGGGCGTTCGGGAGGATCTGCAGCAACTGCTGCTCGGTGATCGGCATTTGTCTTTCTCCAGACAATAAAAAACCCGCTCAGGGCGGGCGCATTCGAATGCTTCAGTTACAGCTGTGGATTGAAGGGGTATGGGTATTCAGCGGTGTCTATGTACGAGCAAGAAGGCATACGGCTTGAAAGTAGCGACATGAATCCCTTTGGGGTCGTGCTGTAAACGCCCTCATATGTGGTCTCTGGCGAGTTCCACAAGCAATGAACGACTCCCCCCTGCTGGCCGTAGCACCCCTCATGAACAGCCCCGCGAAACACTGTGCCCCCGCTGTTGAGCTGGCTAACAAAGGCGCAGCCGCGGTCCCAAGGAATATGCGCGGCATATGTCCTGCCTTGGTCGAGGTTTACCGTGTAATACGCCCACAGGACGCCGCCGAGTGTCGAGCCGGTCGGTTGAGATATGAGCACGCCAGAGGAGCCACCGGCGAAAGGAACTTGCATCCCGTCTGCAATGCTTACAGGGCCTGGCGGAGTTGAGGTTCCAATGATGTTCAGCGGCCGCTGCAGACTGTTGAACGTGAACCCACCGTCATCCTTTCGGGTCTTGAGCGCCGGGCCGGTAAAGATTGGCCGCATGACGTCAAAGCAGTAAACCTTGATGCCGTCGACCGGCCCGGCAAAGTAGAACACCGTCTTGTTGCCCTCCTTCGACTGAAACGGTTTGTTGCTCGCACCCGTGACAAATACAAGCGGGCTGATCGCGCCCTCAACTTCAAACTTGTAGATGTTGTCGTAGTAGACGCTCCATGCTCCGCTTGATTGAAGCCTCTGCCATCTGCCGTGATAGGTGACGGGCCCGCTCTTGATCAGGCCGTAGATCGACTTCGAGGTGTCATAGAGGACATTGCCGCTCTCGTCGCGGACTATGAGTGCGGTATTCATCAGTAGTACCCGTAGAAGATTTCACAGTTCATCGCAAAGCCGCCCGGTATCACGTACCCCCATTCGATCCTGTTCTGCGTAATCGTGACACCAGGCTTCTTGCCCGCTGTCCGCTGCGAGTCTTCCAACGGCTGAACCACGTAGAAGTACTCGCGGCCAGCCGGCAGCGAAATGGGTATCGAACCGTTACTGCTATTGGTGATGACCGAGCCAGCCCCCTGGCTCAGCTTTTTTGTCATCTTGGTTGTGATGTTGTTGTCTGGATCGCGAGTAATCAGCCCTGCCGTCATGTCGCATCCACGCTCAAGTCGATGGCTTTGACGCCGTTCGGATGGAACACATACAGCCCTTTGTTATTGATCATGAGCCTTGCGCCTCCGGGGGCATTCCCCATCATCTGGAACGTTCCATCGGGGCGGAACGCCCAGCCAGAAACATCGGCCACATAGTTTTCCGACTGCAAGTTACTGCCGATCTTGAGCATGTCGATAGAACCGTTCTTGATGAACGCGGAATCGATGTAGGCCGCATTGTTTTGAACAACAAACGGGTAATAGATCTCCGCAGCATTCGGATCGACAATTGCGAACCGACTGGCTGCGATCAGCACCTGACTGGTGATGATCCCTTCGTTGTTCTCCACGCCAACACCAATGCCGGCCAGGTATGGCTTGTTGTCGACCGTGAGCTGGGTCTTGATCGAGTACATGGCCGCGAGCTCGCTTTTCAGAGCCTCGACCTCAACCTGTGCGCCACCGCCAGAGTCGATCTTTTCCAGCAAATGCTGGCTCAACTGCGTCTCGGTGATCTGATCGTTCAGGTACTCCAGGATCACACCGGCATCGGCGGAGGACTGCCCCATCACCGGCCCGTAGAACGCCCCGACGTTGCCGATGCGATCCACCAGCCGGGCCCAGAAGAAGAACCGCACGCCGGCGGCCAGGCCCATGATCGTCAGATCGGTCTGCGGATAGGCGTAGTCGCCGAACTTCGTCGCCGTGGCCACCTGATTGGTCTGGCTGTACCAGATTTCAGTTCGTTGCAGATCCGCGGTGGTGACTCCGGCCGGGATGCCCCAGCTCAGCTTGATGCCGAACACGATCGACTCGGCGATGAATGACGACGGCACCGGCGGCGGCGTGGTCTTGCCGTTAAGTACGGTCTCGACAGAGGTCGCGAAAACCGACCCGATGTCGAGCGAGTTGATGGCCCGCACCTTGGCCACATACCGCCCCGCGTAGATCCCGCTCACATCGATGGACGTGGTGCCCGTGCGGCCAGCAAAGATCCAGTCACCGTCGTTCTTGCGCCAGTACACCTCGTAGGCGATCGCAGCCTCGGGCTTTTCCCACTCGATCGTCATGACGCTGACCGCACTGCCCTGGTCGACGAAGTGGTCATTGCTCACCGTCACGTTCGACGGGGGACGCTGGACGCTCGGCGGGATCACCGTCACCGGTGGCCGCTCGATGCGCGTGCCGTTGTCGATTGCGCCGTACTTGCTCGCGTTGTGGCGTACCGCGCTGATCGTGAACTTGATCTCCGAATCGGAGAAGTCCTCCGCAACCGACATCACGCGAAACAGCTGGGTGGCCAGGGTGGTCGAGTCGATGGCCCACATCGAATGCTGCGGCGGCAAATCGTCCAGATCCTGAGCCAGCACCACCTGCTGGACATCGGAAGGAAAGCCCGTGGTGTCGAACGTGATCCGTCCGTTATCCCAGGTGATCCCGTTCTGGTCCCAGGTCAGCGGATAGCCGACCGACTTGATCTTGCGGGAGATAGCGGTGCCGGTGGGCATGATCACGGTGATGGTGTCTCCCGGGTATGCCTTCACGTCGGCATCAAGTATCAGGGTGTCGAGCGTGGACGAGCGCAGGCGCCCGCCAATGCGGCGCCCTGCACGATCGTTGTCCGCGATGCGGATGATCTGCCCGGGGCGTGCCAGGGTGCCGTCCAGGCCCACAGAGAACCCCACGCTTTCGGTTTCCAGGCGGTTGGTCAGCAGCGCCCACTTGCCGATGCGTTGCGCCTGGGCCTGGGAAGTGCAACCGGTGGCTGTAATCTCGGTCTGCTGGATGCCGTAGCGGGTGATCCCGGCCTGGTCGTCGACGTACTCGACTTTCTGCCGGTAGAAGTCGGCCGGGTCGTTCCAGCTGACCAGGGCCACGGTGTAGCGGGTCTTCTTCGCCGAGCCGAAATAGCCAAACTTGCCGTCGATCACGTTGGCGTTCGAGTAGGTGTAAACCGGGTCCTCGGGTATGTCGGCAATAGCCATCACCGAGCCGGCGGCCCAGTAGGACATCCCGCGGAACGTGGTGGCCAGGTCCTGCAGCACGTCGAGCGCGTTCGATCTGGTCTGCAAGAACAGATTGCAGGTGAACCGCGGCTCCATCCCGCCCTTCCCGTCCGGCACCGGCTGGTCGCAATACTGACCAATGCGGTACAGCTCCCACCGGTCGACCTGAGCTTCGTTCAGCAGGTGGCCCAGGCCGTAGCGAAAGTGCAGCAGCAGATCGTAGAAAATCCAGGCTGGGTTATCGGTCCAGGCGGACTTGAACGAACCATCCCAGACACCGGAATACAGCCGGCTTTCCGGGTCGTAGTTGCTCGGCACGCGGATGATGCGGCCACGCAGGTCGAAGGACCTGGTCGGGATCGCCTGGAACTGCGATGCATCGAACTGCAGGCCGACGACAGCGGAACCTGGATAACGCAGCTTGGCGTCGATGACCTCGGTGATGGCGTCGATGCTTGTCTTGTCCGCAATAGCGCCAGGGGTGCTGTTCGGCGTCAGGCGGGTAACGCGAATCTGCCAGTTGCTGCTCGCCGGCGGCAAGTCCACCCGGTGGGAGCGCTCGTACTTGGTCGAGGTCTTGCCGCTGAACGCCGAGGCCAGCACCTGGACATAGGGCCCGCCGTCAGTGGAAACCTCGATCTTGTATTGCACGGTGTAGCCATTGGTGTCGCCGTTGCTGGTGTTGGTCTGCGCCAGACGCGGGGTGGACAAGCGCACACGCACGGCCGACAGCTGCAGGTTCTGCACAGCGCGAACCCAGGGCTGGCCATACTTCAGCTCAACACCCACAGCGATTTCACTTTCGACCGCCGGAAAGCCCGGGATATGCAGCTGATCCTGGCTGCCGGTGCGGGCGTCCAGAGTGACACCGCTGAAGTTCCGGGTGCCGTCGGCATTGGCCAGCGGGGTTTCGTCGAGATAGACAGACCGCTCGCCCGCGACCAGGCCCTGGATCTCGCCTTCGCTCACCAGGTCAAGGATCCGCGCATACGCGGTACTTTGCAGGCTGTCGGGGGCCTCAACGGACGGCCGCGGCTTCGACTCACCGCCCTTGGCGCCGGTGATGATCTGATTGTTCATGGCTTTCCTTCAGGCAAAAAAAAGCCCGCTCTTGGCGGGCCTGGTGGCGGGTTCGGTTTACATCTGGTCTTCGGAGTAGATCCCGGCGCTGATCACCGCGCTTCCGACGATCATCCGGCCGTAGAGCAGCGGCACCGGGTTGCCCTGGACGCTGGTGTTCACGGCGCCGTTGAAGCTGTAGCTGGGCCGGTTGTTGGGGGTGTCTTGGGTGCCCAGGCCTTTTGCTTGGGGGCTCAACATCTGGATGACGCCGCCGGCGGTCATGCCTACACCTGCGCCAAGAAATGCTGCTTGAGCACCAGGCGCGACGAAAAAAGAAGCAATGATCAGTACTGCTCCAACGATCGTCTGCAATAGTCCGGCACGCTTTGAGCCTGCAATTACTGGGACGATTCGAATTACGCCTCGCCCCGTAGGTTTTCCGAGATCATCTTCGGAAAGGTTCTGCTTGTCGTTGAAGATCGCGAAGCGGAGCCCTTTACTGGCGCTCTCCAGCATGTGCTGTTCGAAGCCTGGAAACTGCTTGAAGTAGCCCAGAATGTCGCTGAAACCCGCCCCAGTTACCATCCGGTGTCGACGCCCGAACATACGAGCCAGCGACCCAGATAACAGAACGGTTTGCATTTTCTCTGCCAGCATGTTTCCTCCAGGCAATAAAAAACCGCCCGAAGGCGGTCGCTTAGTAATTTGGTTAGTACTCAACATACGGCCCGATATATAGGCCCGACATATCGGAACTGACCCGAAAAATGGTCTCTCGATCAGCAGTAGCATTGGCGGGAACAGTTCGAATCGCCTGCCCCATGCAAAGGCCTGTTCCCGCCAACCCTGCACCAAGATTCAATGATCCGGCCTTAACGAAGAAAGAGGCCTTTTGACCTGAACCAAGTTTTGCTGCCTTCTTACCGTCGATGTAGATCACGAAGTCGCAAGCTGAAGCATTGATTCCGCCATCCCTAACCACAGTTATCGTGCCATAGGCTCCAGCTGGCCGAACCTGAAATGCATACACCTCATCATTCGGCGCTGGCTCAGCTTGTTGAACGGTTATGGCATTCGAAGAGCACCCCGCCAGCAGCGCCATCGCCACCCCCGCAATCAAAATCCGCATGTTTTCCGCTCCTTGTGAGATCGGCAGACGATAGCATTTACAGCGGCTGGATGAATCCTCAGTAACTGGGCCTGAGCGGCCGGTAGTAGCCTTTGGCTGCCTCAAACAGCCAAGGACAAGCACATGCCAATGAAACAGGACTTCGACACAGGTAACTTTCAGCGGTGGCCATACATCCCCGAACGTCGAGACGATGGCGACCATAACAATGGTGCAATCGATCTGGTGGCTGATCCAGATCGCATTGGTGAAATCCATGAGGCGACTGATGCCAATGGGCTTCGCCCCCTTCTGATCGAGCTCAACAGTGCTACTGGGCAGTTTATGACTCTTGGGTGCGCATCGGGCATCGATGGAGATGACTATTTGTCGTATCTGGAGCTGACCTATCGCGATCAGAGTCGGGCTCGCGACCTAGAAGAGATTCACGCCCTAAACGACGCCTGGGAGCGCTGGGTCAGGTCGAAATACCCAGACTACGCCGAACCGATTCTGGCAAGCGTGGTATTGGCGTATCGATCCTTTTCACTCCGGCGAAGTGAGCCGCAACATCTGATAACCGTTTACCATCGCGCGACGGAAGAATCGACCCATCGTCAGCTTCTTGATCTTTTTCATCTTTTCCTTCGGGACTTTCAAGAGCTTCAGGCATTTGATCCTCCGGCGTAGTCAATTAGTTTTCAATGCATCCCGGTGCCGCCAGTAGCTGACCGTAACTTCGCGCCAGTAGCCGCCATAGGTGTCGCGTTTGCTGTCCCGGTTGTAGAGGTGGTGCAGGATCGCCCCAGGGGCCGGGAAGTGCTGGGGCTCGGTCTTCAGCACGCCGTCGGCCAGGTACACCCCAGCGTGGTTCGGCACCTTCGACCGGATCTGCATCAGCACGATATCGCCATGCTGCGGTGCACTGACTTGCGTGAAGCCAGCCGCGGGCAGGTTCTCCAGGTACAGGTTTCCGCCCTTCTCCCACCATCCGTCTTCCCGCTCGTACTGGCCCAGGTCGATGCCCATTTCGCGACAGTAGAAGTCGAGAATGATGCTCAGGCAGTCGTGCACACCGTGGGCGAACTTGCGGCCGATCAGTGGGGCCTGGTAGCCCTCCGGCACGAAGCTCACAAACTCTCCTGGGCGCACCTGTTCGTCATCGCCCTTGCGGACCTCAAGGATGTGCCAGGGAAGCCCGGAGGCCTCGCAAGAGACGCGATCCGCCTCGCTGGGTGCTGCTGGGTGGTCTGGGTGACTGTGCACGACCGCCAGCACCTGGCCGCGATCCTCGGCGGCGGCGAAGTCCTCGGGCGACAGGCGGAAATGCTCACTGGGCGTCGAGGCCGTGTTGCGGCAAGGCACATAGACCTCCTTTCGCCCCTCACGAATCACCAGGCCGCAGCACTCACGCGGGTACTCAGCCAGCGCATGCCGCTCAATAGCGGCGCGGGTGGACTTGTTCATGATCAGCTCCGAAGCAGGCCAGCGGCCGGGAATGAGCCGTAAGGCAGAGGGTTGTTCTCGCCGAAGCGAAGCTTGCAGCTGCTCAGGCGCCCGCCGCATTTGTCCTTGGATGCGTCGGTGACGATGATGTCGTTCTCATCCGCCACGGGCCCGCCGTTGTAGCCGCAGTAGGGCCCGCGGTAACCGCCGCAGCTGAGCCACCAGCAGACATTGGCCACAATCTGCCGGCGCGGCAGTTGGACGCCGGCGAAGTCCAGGGCCGAGGCCAGTTCGAACTGCACCGTTTCGTTGTTCTCCGCGGCCTTGCGCTCGACGTACCAGATGTCCGGTGGCAGCTCTTCTTCCGGATCCGCCTCCGGCTGGCCGTCCAGGTACTTGCCCAAGGTCCGGTGCCGGATCAGCTTCGCCCCCACCAGATCCTCGAAGTAAAGCACCAGGGCAGTGATGAACCCGCCGACGTTGCCGACAGACAGCGTCGGCATGGGCTGAGCGCCCTGCCCTGTCATCTCGAAGCCTTCAGCCTTGATCGGCCAGGGCGAGTACTCCTCGCCCTGCCAGTAGATCGACGACTGCTGCGGGTAGCCGTGAAAGCGGTACAGCTCTGCGCCCAGTGCGGTAGCGTCGAGCTCGAAAAGCTCCACCCACGCGCCTGGCTCCAGGGTCTGGATATCGGCCGTAATTGGCATCGTTTTTCCTCGGGTAAAAACAAACCCGCTCAAGGCGGGTGGCAGTGATTCAGGCAGGGCGTACCGGGCGCCTCGCGCTATCCGGATAACCACCCTTCCCTTCCGCCCAGTTCTTCAGGGCGATCCAGTAGGCCTTCCATGCGCTTTCCGTCCCCGGCAATGCGTCCGGGTCACCGAACTGGATAGCCGTGACATTCACTTCAGCAACGGCCATCTCGGCATTGCGCCAATCGTTTTCAATCTGACGCGCCAGGGCGAGGCTTGGCCCCCAGCCCGGGAACTGCCATTTCTGATCAGCGTAGTCAGGCGGCACTTCAACCTCGATGCCCGGGGGCAGCTCAACGCCGTCGCCAAATGCGCCGATGTAGCTACCGCTCGCATCCATCAGATATTTAGTGCTCATGCCCAAACCCTCATCACAAGCCGCCAGCTACCGGGGGTGATCGCTACCGTGGTGCGACTGGACTTCCTCAAAACGAAAAATGCCCCGGTTGCGTTGCCGAACTGGCACTGAATATTGCTGGCGTTTGCGGTGACCATCATCCCGTAGTTGTATGCGTAGTCCACGGCGCCATACACATCGATCACGTCATCGACGGAATACTCAGCATCGGCCACCTTACAAATCAGCGTCCTCATCCACAGCACTGGCGGCTTACCAAGTCCATGGTTCAGAGTCAGAGAGCCGCCGGCCGTGATGATTTGCTCTGGTGACACATAAAATTTTGAGAGCACTAGATCGGCAACGTTGGCCTTGGCATCAAGCCAGGCCTTCAGGTCTGCCTGATCAGCCAAGTTGCCACCGATAGCCCCCCAGATACCTCCAGTCGCCTGCGCAATCCATGTGCCAAGGCTGCTCAGCACGCGCACGGTGGCCCCTGCAGGGGGAGCGGGAACCAGCCCCTTGGCACCGTCAGTTGAGGCCGTAGCACCCGTCATGGGCGCCACGTAGAACGCGGCAGGCTGTCCGCCGAGCTTGTCGGAGTCGGCCGCCGTTTCGCTCTTCCCCAGCTTGGCGTTGAGCTGCCCCTGCAGCTTTGCCAGCGCCTGCAGCAGCGAGTCGCTGGCCAGGATCGCAGTATTGACCAAGGCACCCAAGCCCGTCAGCAGCGTTGCGCGCACTCGGGCCTGCGTGAAATAGACATTCGCGGAACCTTCGGGAACCTGGTCCGTGGATCCGGGCGAGGCAGGAATCACAACATAGGCGGATCCACTCCACCGGTACTGCCGCGTCGGGTTGGTCGGGCTGTCGCCATCGTTGACCGCGATGTAGATCTTCCCCGTCTCACCCGCTTCCGGAAAATCTTCCAGAGTTGGAAATTCAAGCACATCATCGACGAAGCTCGGTAGTTGGGAGGCCGGCACCACACCGTTAATCAGCTGCGGAACCGAGTCACCCAGGGCCGTCGCAGGCACCGCGGCATCGGCTACTGCTTTCGCCTCTGTAGCCGCATCTCGCGCCGCAGCAGCATCTGAAACGCCCTGCTCAGCTTTCTCCTGGGCTGCAGCCGTACGGGCATCCAGCTCCGCGAAATTGTCGTTAATGATCTGGCCGCCCGAGCGCAGATCCTGGCCGTTGCCATCGTTGGGCGCCCCGCCGATGTTGATGGGATCGATGCTCATGGGTGGAATGCCTGTTCGAATTCTGCAGCAATGGAAAACAAGCCAGCGCCATGGGCCGTAGCTTGATATGACCTGCAGCGGTACAACCCCTGTTCACCAAGAGGCGGCGTCCAGAAGAACGGCGTAGCTCCGGCATGCGCGTCAAGAAAGCTCTTGATCTGGCGAGACCTTGATTCAGTGTCAAGAAACGTCAGAGGCCATGTCTGCATGCGGTTGTTGATGCCGTCCTGGGCAACCTGCTCGTAGCCGTCGCCGAACTTTGCAGATTTCGTGCGAAATGAGACGGTGCCCGTGGGATCAACCCGCGGGCACCAGGAAAAGGTCTCGATTGCCATCACCCTCTACCTCTGATTGCGTTGTAGATGCTGCCACCAGGCGCGAGCCCCTTTCGGACTGCGGTCTCGGCCTCAACCCGCGCAGCGTTCTGAATATTTTTCCCAGCTGCAACAGCGTCGTCCTGGCCCACGCCAGAACCGCCGGCGGCGCCCGAGGCGTCGACATTGATTGTTATTGGGAAGTTGTAGGCTCCCCCGCTTGCCGGCGCCCCAGCCATTCCAGACGAGCCTCCAGAAGTCAGCGGGGTGACGCTGCCGCCATTTGCGCCCGTCATCAGGTAGGAGCGCCCTCCCTGGTTGTAAAGCTCAGGGCCGCGCTCGTTGACCTCGTACAGAGAGTTAGGCGCAACGGGACCACCAGTAGCGCGCTGACCGGCAACCCACGACGAGAAACCGGACCCGGTGTACCCGGCCTGGGTAGCTCCGGTGGCGCCGCCGAAGTACGAACTGGCAGCAGATGCAGCCATGCCGAACAATGAACTGAGCGCCGAAGAGGCCGCCTGCCGGGCTGCGATACGCGCCATGTCGGCAAGAATGGACTTCGTGAAGTCGGCAAAGGACAGCTTGCCTGTCATCGCGAATTGAGTGATCGCGTCCTCCATGGAACTGAAGGCGTTGCTGAAAAGCGAGCGCGTTTGGCCAGCCATATCCTGCGCGCTGTCGAGATAGTCTTCCCAGGCCCCGCGCGCTCCGTTGGTCCAGTCGCCCTGCGCCTCTTTCATCTCGGCATAGTTGGCCTTGACCTGATCAGCCATCTGCTGATGATTCTTCTTCAGAGCATCGAGCTTACGGTTGTACTCCTCTGCGGACATGCCGCTGCCAGCATCAGCGTACTGCGCGGCCAAGGCCTTTCGGTCCTCGGCGTAGGTATCGTCAACGCCGTTGAGCTGGTCCTGCAGCGCAGCCCGGCTGCTGCCCATTCCTACCGCATCAGCGGCGCGCTGCCCGGACCGCTTCAAGTTGCCGAGCTGGGTATCCAAGGCCTCCTGGTACGAGGCAATTTCCTTCATGCGCAGCAGGAGCGGATCAGTTGTGGCCACCGCGGTGTTGAACTGCTTCGCCATCTCGGCGATGCCCTTGTTGTACTCGTCCTGGGTGATCTTGCCGTTCTTGAGCAGCAGATCCAGCTGAGTGCCACGCTTACGAAACTCGTCGGCAGCGAAGCTCACAGGATCGAACGACTGCTTGAGCTCTTTGTATGTCGCGGAGGCTTCCTTGAGCTGCTGTTTGAGTTTGTTCTGCGCCTCTGCCGCAGACTTGGTAGCCCCGTTTAGCTGGGCTACCTGCTTGTCGATGGCCTCGATTGCACGCCGATAGCGCTCAGCGTTTTCTGGATCCTTGGCCTGAGCAGCAACCAGAGAGGCCCGGTCCTTCTCGAGCTTGGCCAGCTTGTCATATGAATCGAGCAGCTTGTCGGTGACACCATTCGCCCCCTTCCTAGAGATCGTCAGCTTGCCTTCCTGCTCAGCAAGCGCTTTGTCCCCTTCCAGCAGCTTCTTGTTACCTTCAACCAGCTTGTCGTCCGCCCAGCCGCGCAGATCCGTGTATGCCTTGTAACTGGCCAGACGGTCATCTGAGGCCTTTTTCGCGGCCGACAGATCCTGCCCGAATAACTCACCGACGAACATCGTCGGGTTTGCAGCGAACTTGTTCCAGCCGCCCTGGGCCTTGTTGTAGCTGCCCAATGCCCGGTTGGTGGTTTCCTCGTCCTTGACCCCAGCCAGATGCCGGCTTTTCTCATCAGTCGAAAACCAGCTGAGCACATACTTCAGGTCGCTGCTCATCTTCTTGAGGTCGTCGGGCAGCTGAGACAGGCCCAGCGCCGCGGCACCAGTAAGCTTCACGACCATCGCCGCCAGGTCGGCAATACCTTGCTGGAAGCTCGGGTCGTTGACGATGTCTCGGACGCCATCAAGCGAGTGCTGCAGCGGGCTCAGGTCGATATCTGCCAGGCCCGCTACGAACTCGTTGCGCAACCCCCGCACCTGGGCCTGCAGGTCCTCAATCACCTCATTGGCCTTGACCAAGCTGGCGATCTGCGAAGGCTCCAGCGCAATGCCGAAGTCCTTGGCCTGCTGCATGTACTTGCGCAAGCCTTCGGCGCCGTTGTTGAGCAGTGGCAACATCCGTGAAAGATCGTTGCCCAGGCTTTCGAGGATGTTGATTTTCTCGGACTGCGAGCCGACCTGCTTCAAGCCGTCAGCGATCGCCAGCAGCTGCTTGTCCGGCGTCATGTTTGCCAGGTCGTCGAGCGACAGCCCAAGCTTGTCGATGGCGTCGATCGCTTCGCCACCACCGGTCACCAGGGCGTCGCCGATCTTGTCGCCGATATCCTTGAAGATATCTGCCATGTTGTCGGCACTGAGGCCTGCGCGCTCTGCAGCATACTGCCACTGCTGAAGCGTGGAGGTACTCATGCCCAGCGACTTCGCCCAGCGGTCAGACTCCGTTGTCGCGGCTGCGGTGCTTTTCAGCATGACCAGGGCGGCAGTGCCGGCGCCGGTGGCAGCGGCAGCAATAGAGCCCATGGCTATGCCGATCTTCTTGCCCACCTCCTCGGCGCGTTTCTGGATCTCCTTCAAGCGCTTTTCGGAAACCCGCGCTGCCTTGTCCATCCCTTGCTCAAAGCCGCCGATCCTGGCGATGAGGTCGAGCGTAAGGCTCCCAAGCGAACGAGTTGCCATATCAGGATTCCATCACATTAGGGTCAAGCCCACTGATCCATGGCCTCGTCCAGATCAACAGGAGCGCGGGCTTGGCTGGGCATAAAGTCGAGAAGTTCGGCCTGGCCGCCGGCAAGTCTGTTGGTCTGCAGGGCAACAATTGCCCCCATCTGCTCAACGCGAAAGCCAACGCTGAGTGAGCCATGTTTACTGCGGTAGGCGACCCAAGCCATAACCTCGGCATGACTCAGGCGCTGCTTTGCTTCCGCCACTGATCTGCCGCCGATTCCGTTCAGCACAAGCTCATGCCAGAACTCGTCGGCGGCGGTCAGTTTTTTGCGCGTTCGGCCCCGGTGCTGTTTACCTCATGAACGGCGGCGAGCATCGCCCAGCCCAAGCCAGGCGAAAGACGGTAGGCGGACTCATAAGGGATGGCTTCCTCGCCGTTCTCGCCGAGAGTGACGCAGGCCGAGATGTAGCGAGCATTGCGGCTCTGCTCGCTCTCGCCATCTGAGAACAGCTTCTCGATCATGCCGAACGATTGCGGCATCACGAAGACGCTGAACTTGTCAGTGATCGACTTGCCGGTTGCCGGGTCGTCATGCGTCCAGACTATCTGCTTCTTCACTTTCTCGGCGCCTACCAGGCCGCCCGAGGCTTCCAATTGCTGCAGGTTCATAGGCTTCCCTTACGCTGACTTCTTGATCCAGGCGGAGCCGCCCGAGCGTTGAATGGATACCGCGGTGCTGACCACGGCATTGGCGGCGAAGTCGAACGGGAAGTCGGCGACGTAGCCCTGGAACAGAAACCAGGTCCTGGAAGGCGGCAGGTTGAAATCTTCTTCCAGGCTGACAATGGCAGTAGCCGCTGCGCCAGATCCTGCACCACCGGTGAAGCCAACGGTGGGTGCGCTGGTATAGCCGGCGCCGGGGCTGGTGATGTTGATTGCAGAGACCTTGTCGCCATCCAGGACAGCAACAGCGGTGGCGCCGGTCCCACCGCCACCGGTCAAGTTCACAGTAGGGGCTGCGGTGTAACCGGTGCCGCCATTCGTGACGGCGACCTGCTCCAGTCCGCCAGCAGCCGAAACGGTGGGTTCGGCCTTGCCATCAGACCAGCCGACAGCCCATTTGAGAGTGCTGTCGCCATCCTGCTCAGAGAGCTGATGCAGGCGGATGTGGCTCGGGCTTTTCGGGTCAGCGTTGATGGTCAGTGAAGCCTGACCCGGAGTTCGTAGGCCTGGCTTGTAGGTCCGCTCCTGGGAGCTCAAGCAGGTGTCTTCGATCTGCTCCTTTGGTGCGCCACCTGGGTTGAAGGCTGTCGCACATTCAATCTCCATGATGGAGCTGGGACCAGTGCCAGAGGACGGTGGCACCAGCGCATAAACCTGGGTGCCCTGGGTAAGAATCGACATCGGGTGTACTCCTTGGACAAAGAAAAAGCCCGCACTGGGCGGGCTCGGATACTTCAGCGCTGGACTATCCAGTCCACATCGAAGCTGGTTCTATAGTTCTTGGTTGCTGGATCTCGGCCCTCCCCACCCCAGCGAGCGATGTAGGCCCGCAATTCAATTGCATCGCGGATGGCATCACGCACTGCGCGAACAGAAGGGCCAGTAGTGCCGTACACATCGACCTGCAGGGTGAAGCCGTCAGCATCAGGCCGGCCCGCCAGATAATTTTCCGGGTTGCCGCTGATCAGTTGCCAGACTGCGTAGGGCTTGGCGACACCCTCCGGCGCCTCGCCGAACGAATAGAGGCGCATGGAAGCTCCAGAGCCAAGTAAGGCAATCACGCCTGGATCTTGCGCGCACACCTCATAGATGGGAGCTGTCATGATGAAGCTGTCCTCCTCTGCGCTCGACTGATTGCTCGATCTATGGCCGCCTCGTACTCCGAAGCAAAGGTGGCCGTAGCCTGGCTTATGCTGTCCGCCAGAGCCGGCCGCATGAATGGCGCTGCGGCCATATTTTCCGTGCCGAACTCGAATAGGCGCCAGTGCGGCGTCGGAGCGTTCGGCCTGAGATCGCCACCATCGCGCAGGACGGCACCGTGAAGCACACCGATCCGAAACCCGAGGTCACCTGTTTGCTTGAATAGCCGGCCATTCCAGCGAAGCGCGATGTTGTTTGCGATTGATCGGCCGGTTTCCGGGTCGTCGATTCGCTGGGCGCCCTCCCTGGCTCTATCAGCGATAACCTGGGCTGCTCGGCGCAGCGCGGATCTACCGCCCTTGCGCTTCACGTCATAGGAGATGGCTTCGAGCTTGCCGAGCAGGCTATCGAGGCCGGTAATGCTGAACTCCACACCGTCAGCCATCCTTTACCCCCTTCGACACCAATAGCGTCAGGTACTCCAGGCCGGACTTGGGATCTTCCAGCGGCGGGCCTTCGATGCTGTAGATCTCGCCGCGGTAAACAATGCGCATCGTTGAGTCGATGCCGGGACGGTATCGAATAACCATGCGCCCCGTGGCCTCGGAGTGTCCGGCCTGGGCGGCGATCAGGTCACGGGCAGACAGCGGCGACACCTGGGCCCAGACCTTGGCGAACAGCTCCCACACCGGCTCGCCATTTTCCCCAGTAGCGGGGTCGCGTGGCGTGGTCTTCTGCTGAACCTCAATCGGATGGCGAAGATCACCCGCTTTCATCTTTCACCTCATCAACCAGGCCGCGCCAATTTCGGGAAGACCACAGCAACGACTCAACCGCCATTGGCAACTCGGCCGCAGCAACACCCGTGACGACAGCTTCGCGATTGGAGTAGGAATGCCCGATCATCAGCAGCATTGCCGCCTTGAAGCTGGGCGGAATGCTCTCTGCTGATGAAAGAGATGGGTTGTCGCAGTACCAAAGAGCCCAGGCCAATGCCGATTCCGCGTATAGCTCGATCAGCGCATCTTCGCTTTCATGATCGACACGGAGATGCTGGCGAATCGTGCCGATCGGCAGCAGATCCAGTGCCGTGACGGTCATTTTTTCTTGCCCGCCTTCGGCTTAGCGGCCGGCTCCTGCTGATCCTGCTGATCCTGCTGATCCTGCTGGTCCTGCTGATCCTGCTGATCCTGCT
>NZ_VYKE01000004.1:0-98862 GCF_032424515.1 Pseudomonas sp. JV245A | reverse complement strand
CAGCGCCCGCCGCCGCGGCCTGGGCCAGCAGTTGATGAATGCCCTGGAACAGGCCGCCCGCCAGCACAAGCGCGGGCTGCTGTACCTGGACACGGAGGCCGGCTCCGCGGCGGAAGAGTTCTACCGCGCCCTGGGCTATACCCGGGTCGGCGAACTGCCCAACTACTGCCAGAGCCCGGACGGCACCTATACCGCCACCGCCATCTACTTCAAGACCCTGGGACAACCCCTATGATTCCTGGCCAATACCAGATCCAGCCCGGCGAGATCGAACTCAACGCCGGGCGCCGCACCCTGCGCCTGAACGTATCCAACAGCGGCGACCGGCCAATCCAGGTCGGCTCCCACTACCACTTCTTCGAAACCAACGACGCCTTGACCTTCGACCGAGCCGCCAGCCGCGGCATGCGCCTGAACATCGCCGCCGGCACCGCGGTGCGCTTCGAACCGGGCCAGACCCGGGAAGTGGAACTGGTGGAACTGGCCGGCAAGCGCCGGGTATTCGGCTTCGCCGGGCGGATCATGGGCGACCTCTGATCCCTCGACCCTACGCACGTAGGAGCCAGCTTGCCGGCGAATGCGGTCTTTCGGGCCCCTTCGCCGGCAAGCCGGCTCCTGCAAGACCTGTTTTTGTAAGGAGCTGCGATGAAGATTTCCCGTGAAGCCTACGCGGACATGTTCGGCCCCACCGTGGGCGACAAGGTGCGGCTGGCCGACACCGAGCTGTGGATCGAAGTGGAGAAGGATTTCACCACCTACGGTGAAGAAGTGAAGTTCGGCGGCGGCAAGGTGATCCGTGACGGTATGGGCCAGAGCCAGTTGCTGGCCGCCGAGGTGGTGGACACCCTGATCACCAACGCCCTGATCATCGACCACTGGGGCATCGTCAAGGCCGACGTCGGCCTCAAGGACGGGCGCATCGCCGCCATAGGCAAGGCCGGCAATCCGGACATCCAGCCCGACGTGAACATCGCCATCGGCGCCAGCACCGAGGTCATCGCCGGTGAGGGCATGATCCTCACCGCCGGCGGCATCGATACCCATATCCACTTCATCTGCCCGCAGCAGATCGAAGAGGCGCTGATGAGCGGCGTCACCACCATGATCGGTGGCGGCACGGGACCTGCCACCGGGACCAACGCCACCACCTGCACCTCCGGGCCCTGGCACATGGCGCGCATGCTCCAGGCGGCGGACGCCTTCGCCATGAACATCGGCTTTACCGGCAAGGGCAACGCCAGCCTGCCCGAGCCGCTGATCGAACAGGTCAAGGCCGGGGCCATCGGCCTCAAGCTGCACGAGGACTGGGGCAGCACCCCGGCCAGCATCGACAACTGCCTGAGCGTGGCCGATGAGTACGACGTGCAGGTGGCGATCCACACCGACACCCTCAATGAATCGGGCTTCGTCGAAACCACCCTGGGCGCCTTCAAGGGCCGCACCATCCATACCTACCACACCGAAGGCGCCGGCGGCGGCCATGCCCCGGACATCATCAAGGCCTGCGGCCTGGCCAATGTGCTGCCCAGCTCCACCAACCCGACCCGGCCCTTCACCCGCAACACCATCGACGAACACCTGGACATGCTGATGGTCTGCCATCACCTGGACCCGAGCATCGCCGAGGACGTGGCCTTCGCCGAAAGCCGCATCCGCCGGGAGACCATTGCCGCCGAGGACATCCTCCACGACCTGGGCGCGTTCTCGATGATCAGTTCCGACAGCCAGGCCATGGGCCGGGTCGGCGAAGTGGTGACCCGCACCTGGCAGACCGCCGACAAGATGCACAAGCAGCGCGGTCCGCTGCCGGGAGACGGCCCGGGCAACAGCAACTTCCGGGTCAAGCGCTACATTGCCAAGTACACCATCAACCCGGCGATCACCCACGGCATCAGCCATGAGGTGGGCTCCGTCGAAGTGGGCAAGTGGGCCGACCTGGTGCTCTGGCGCCCGGCGTTCTTCGGGGTCAAGCCGACCCTGATCCTCAAGGGCGGGGCCATTGCCGCCAGCCTGATGGGCGACGCCAACGCCTCGATCCCGACCCCGCAGCCGGTGCACTACCGGCCGATGTTCGCCAGCTTCGGCGGCAGCCGTCACGCCACCAGCCTGACCTTCATCAGCCAGGCGGCACTGGAGGCCGGGGTGCCGGAGCAGTTGGGGCTGAAAAAACGCATCGCCGTGGTCAAGGGCTGTCGCAACGTGCAGAAAACCGACCTGATCCACAACGACTACCTGCCGGATATCGAAGTCGACCCGCAGACCTATCAGGTCAAGGCTGATGGCGTCCTGCTGTGGTGCGAACCGGCGGACGTGCTGCCCATGGCCCAGCGCTACTTCCTGTTCTAGGGCCGGTCCACCACTGGGCAGAGTGGCTGCTGAAATGTTCGATTAGGCGCTAAGATGCGTCTCGGTTTTCCACTCACTGCCCAGTAAGGTGCCCGGCTATGCGCCTGTCCGATTTTATCGTGCAGCACGTTGATCGAATCGTTGATGAATGGGAACAATTTGCCAGGAGCCTCGCCCAGGACTCCCTGACCCGCACGGACCTGCGTGACCACGCGCGCTCCATCCTGCTGGCCGCCGCCCGGGATATGTGCACCGCCCAGAGCCCCGGGGAACAAAGGGCCAAGGCCAAGGGCGAAGGCCCGGAAAAAACCCCCAGCCTGGATGCCGCGGCCGCCAGCCATGGCGAGCTGCGCCATCACGTGGGTTTTGACCTGGTGCAGATGACCTCGGAATTCCGCCACCTGCGAGCCTGCGTGATCCGCCTGTGGGTGGCCAGCCTGCAGACACCGGACCTGGCCTACCTGCAGGACATGATCCGTTTCAACGAAGCCATTGATGAAGCCCTGGCCGAGTCCACCGCGGCCTATGCCGAACAGGTCAGCCGCTCGCGGGATATCTTCCTGGCAATTCTTGGCCACGACCTGCGGGCGCCGTTGCAGGCAGTGAGCATGTCCACTGAAATGCTGGCACGCAAAGTCGCCCTGGACGGCGACGCCCAGGCCTTCGTTTCACGTATCAAGAGCGGCACCCGGCACATGGGCGCCATGGTCAGCGACCTGCTGGAGTTCGTGCGCAGCCGCCTGGGCAGCAGCCTGCCCATCGAACCTGCGCCCATGGACCTGGCCAGCGCGGCCAAGGCGGCCATGGACGAAGCCTGCGCCGGGCAGCCCGATTGCACCCCGCTGATGAGCTTCGAGGGCGACAGCCATGGCATCTGGGACCGCGGGCGCATCGAGCAGATGCTGCAGAACCTGATCGGCAACGCCCTGCAGCACGGCAACAACCGCCGCACCGTGACCGTGACCATCACCGGTGGCGCGGAACAGGTGCTGTTAACCGTGCACAACTACGGCCCGCCGATCCCCCCGGAGGCCCTGGGCACCCTGTTCGACCCGTTGGTGCGTAGCGTCGACGAAGAACTGGGCAACCCCAGCACCAGCCTTGGCCTGGGGCTGTTCATCGTCAAGGAAGTGGTGGTTGCCCACCAGGGCAGCATCGAAGTCAGCTCCAACGCCAGCGATGGCACCACCTTCACCGTGGTCCTGCCGCGCGTCTCCCGCGCCACCCCGTAGGAGCTGGCTTGCCAGCGAAGGCGCCAGCACAAGCGACGCAAGGCTCAAGGGCCTCTTCGCCGGCAAGCCGGCTCCTACAGGGGGCGGTCAGTCCACCAGCAGGCGGCCCAGGCGCTGTTTGAGCATCTGGTTCTCGGCGCGCAGTTGCCGCACTTCGTCCAGCAGGTCCAGGGCCAGGGCCACGCCTTCCCATTCCAGGTCCAGGTCGCGGCGCAACTTCGCCGCGCGCTTGGCCAGGGACAGCTCATAGTCGTTGAAGCGCCAGTCCTTGGGGGCCCGGCCCTGAGGTTCGAGGATGCCGTGCTCGACGATTTCGATCACGTAGGCCGCCGACAGGTCGGCCACTTCACAGAACTCTTCCATGTCCAGCTGAACGATCAGGGTGCTCATGATCAGCGCCTCCTAGTGTCGAATCAGAAATTTTCCCGGGGGTCGAACGCTGCCTTCTTCGCCAGCTCCTGCCACAAGGCCTTGACGTCGTCGCCCGCCTGCTTGGGCATGACCGCCTTGAGTTGCACGAACAGGTAGCCGCGCTGGCCGGCCTTGTTCAGCAGGCCATGGCCCTTGGCGCGCATGCGCTGGCCATTCTGGCTGCCGGCCGGAACCTTGAGGTTGATCTTGCCGGTCAGGGTCGGTACCGCGACCTCGGTCCCCAGCGCCAGCTCCCAGGGGGCCAGTGGCAAGGTGATGATCAGGTTCTCGCCTTCGACATCGAACTTGGGATGCGGCGCGAAGCGAATGGTCAGGTACAGGTCGCCATTCGCGCCGCCGCCCACGCCCGGCGCGCCCTGGCCCTTGAGGCGGATGCGCTCGCCGTCGGTGACACCTGCCGGAATCTTCACGTTCAGGCTCTTGCTGGTGTTGCTGACGTGTTGGCCATTGGCGTTGTACTGCGGCACCTGGAAGCTGATCTTCTTCGACTCGGTGGACAGGGTTTCTTCAAGAAAGATCGGCAGTTCCATTTCCACATCCTGTCCACGACGACCGCTGCTGCGGCGCTGCTCCGGGCCGCCGAATCCTGGCCCCCGGTTACCAAAGATCGAACTGAAGAAGTCCGAGAAATCGCCACCGTCCTCGCCGCCGCCAAAACCGCCACGGCTCTGCCAGCCCGGCGGGCCCTGGAAGGGCTGGCCATGCTGGCCGTACTTGCGCAGGTCATCGTACTCGGCGCGCTTGTCGGCGCTTTTCAGCGCTTCATAGGCTTCCGAGGCGTCCTTGAACTTGGCCTCGGCATCCTTTTCCTTACTGACGTCGGGGTGGTACTTGCGCGCCAGCTTGCGATAGGCGGCCTTGATCGCCTTGTCGTCCGCTGTCGGCTCCACGCCGAGAATCTTGTAATAGTCTTTGAAGTCCATCGAGGGAATCACCATCCGTTATCAAAGTCGCGCGGCGTGCAGCACAGCATGCTCGGTCTGGCAGCATGAGAATTGATCAATCTCAATTCTCTGACTGAACGGCGCATCAGAAGTTTATCGGCAGCCTCGGGCGGATCTTGTGATCCCGGGTGGCTGCTCGGCCCATGCCTGCAAGTTTGGGGGTAAAGGATAGTCTTTCAAGGCACGACAGGGGGTGATTTAGCAGATAGTCGGCCTTTGCAAGGCGCGAGGACTGGCGTACGCTGCGCGGCCGTTTTTTTCACCGGATCCAAAGACATGAACAACGCCACCCCGGCCCGTGCCTGCGGCATTGACTTCGGTACCTCCAACTCCACCGTCGGCTGGCTGCGCCCCGGCGAGGAGACGCTGATCGCCCTGGAGGACGACAAGATCACCCTGCCTTCGGTGGTGTTCTTCAATATCGAGGAGCGCCGTCCGGTATACGGCCGCCTGGCGCTGCACGAATACCTGGAAGGCTACGAAGGCCGGCTGATGCGCTCGCTGAAAAGCCTGCTGGGTTCCAAGCTGATCAAGCACGACACCAGCGTGCTGGGCACTGCCATGCCGTTCAAGGACCTGCTGGGGCTGTTCATCGGCCAACTGAAAAGCCGCGCCGAAGCCTCCGCCGGTCGGGAATTCGAAGAAGTGGTGCTGGGGCGCCCGGTGTTCTTCGTCGATGACGACGCCGCCGCCGACCAGGAAGCCGAAGACACCCTGGTGGAAGTGGCCCGCAAGATCGGCTTCAAGCACGTGTCCTTCCAGTACGAACCCATCGCCGCGGCCTTCGACTACGAATCCACCATCGAGCGCGAAGAGCTGGTGCTGATCGTCGACATCGGCGGTGGTACCTCGGACTTCTCCCTGGTGCGCCTGTCCCCCGAGCGCCGTGGCGTCGATAACCGCCACGACGACATCCTCGCCACCGGCGGCGTGCACGTCGGCGGTACCGATTTCGACAAGCAACTGAGCCTCCAGGGCGTGATGCCGCTGTTCGGCTACGGCAGCCGGATGAAGAGCGGCGCCTACATGCCCACCAGCCACCACATGAACCTGGCGACCTGGCACACCATCAACTCGGTGTACTCGCAGAAATCCCAGCTGGCCCTGGGCAGCATGCGCTATGACATCGAGGACACCGGCGGCATCGACCGCCTGTTCAAGCTGATCGAACAGCGCGCCGGGCACTGGCTGGCCATGATCGTTGAAGAGACCAAGATCCAGCTGACCCACGCAGAGAACCGCCTGGTAGCCCTGGACCGAATCGAGCGCGACCTCAGCGTGGACCTGAGCCGGGCCCTGTTCGAATCCTCCATCGACGGTTTGCTGGAGCGCATCCGCACCAGCGTCACCCAGTTGCTGAACGACGCCAATGTCGGTGTGGGCCAGGTCGATACGGTGTTCTTCACCGGAGGTTCCAGCGGCATTCCGGCGCTGCGCCAGAGCGTGGCGGCGATGCTGCCCAATGCCCGGCATGTGGAAGGCAATATCTTCGGCAGCATCGGCAGCGGCCTGGCCATCGAGGCCAAGAAGCGTTACGGCTGAAACAGCTTCGCCGGCCCGCCGGCTCCTACAAGGTTCTGTAGGAGCCGGCGGGCCGGCGAACAAGGTTCACACCAATCCCGCCAGCTTCAACTCGCTCTTCAGGTACGCGTAATAGATCGGCCCCGCCACCACCCCGGGCAGGCCGAAGGCGGCCTCGAACACCAGCATCGCCAGCAGCAGCTCCCAGGACTTGGCACTGATCTGCCCGCCAACGATCCGCGCGTTGAGGAAGTATTCCAGCTTGTGGATAAAGATCAGGTAGCCCAGCGCCGCCACCGCCACCCAGATCGACAGCGACAGGCCGACGATGGTGATCAGTGTGTTGGAAATCAGGTTGCCGATCACCGGCAGCAGGCCCAGCAGGAAGGTCAGCACGATCAGGGTCTTGGTCAGCGGCAGCTTGACCCCGAACAGCGGCAGGATCAGCGCCAGGAAGATCCCGGTGAAGAAGGTGTTGAGCAGGGAGATCTTGATCTGGGCGAAGACGATGTTGCGAAACGCCTGGACCAGCAGGTGCAGACGGTCGAACAGCGCCGCCGCCAGAGGCTTGCGCTTGGTCAGGTCGGGGACCCGCTGCAGGGCAATGATCGCCCCCAGGACCATGCCGATCAGCAGGGTCACGAACATGTGCGCCGCGTCCTTGCCTACCAGTTGCAACTCGCTCAGGTGCTTGCTGGCCCAGGCGCCGATGGCGGCCTGGAACTCGGCGGCGCTGGCCGGCAGGTAGGAATCGAGGAACGGCGGCAACTGGCCCCGGGCCTTGTCCACCACCACCATGAACTTGCCCAGCGAGGCACCCGGGTTCTCCGCCTCATGCAACAGGAAGCTGATGGCCCCGGCGAACAGCAGGGTCAGCAGGCTGACCACCAGGGTGCCCAGCAGGGCCACCGCCAGCCAGCGCGCACGCCGGCCTTCGATCAGCCGCTGCAGTTGCGGGGTGAGCATGTTGACCAGCTCGAACACCAGCAACCCGGCCAGCAGGCTGGGCAGCAGACGCAGGGGCAAGGCCAGCAACAGGCCACCGAAGATGATGATCCAACTGATGAACAACAGATGACGCTGTGAAAACGCTGGCATATAGCCTCAAGACAGACAGCGGGGAAAAGACCGGCAGTCTGCCAGCCTTCACCCCTGAGGAATAGTGGCAGGCGCCGTGAGGACGCGGGCTTACAGGGTACTGGAGTGTTGTGACAGGCGAAGGTTCAGTCGTCTTTGGCCCCGGGCGCCGGGGCCGAAAGGTCGGGCAGCGGCACGTCGTAGCCGCAGTAGTGCAGGCGGGTCAGGGTCAGGCGCTTGTCGGGGTAGTCGCTGCCCCAGGCACTTCCCCGGTCATAACGAGCCTTGCCGCGGGCACAAGCAGCCTGGAGCCGGTTTTGTGCCTGAGCCAGAGCCGAAGGTGCCAGACGCTTGATCTGCAAGCTGGCAAAGAACGGCAGGATAAAGGTCCGATCAAGATCGTAACCCTTGGCGCCCAGCGCCAGACGTTGCCCGGCATGTACGTAGAACGGTTGAGTCAGGCCGCTTTCCCCTTCCCAGCACCAATACCTGACCTCATCCTCCCAGAGCCCCACTGCAGCCCCCTGCCAGTGCTCATAGAAGCGCAGGCACTGGTAGCCACCCCGGGTGACCCAATCCACTTCACGGGGTTTGGCACCACTGCCGGGCAAAGCCAATGCAGCCAGCTTGCCCTGGAGAAAGGCGTCGTGGGGATACATCAGCCCATAACCCTCACCGTCGAGAAAACTGCTGACCTTCATGTACAGCGAAGACGCCGATACCTGGACATCGCCATAGGCGAAGGTCCCCTCGGTAGCGACAGACAGGCTGTCGCTGATTCTGTCGTAGTAGAAACCGCCCATGAGCGTACCGCATTCTGTGTGCCGGAACGGTTCAGGCAGGTCGAAGGAGAAACGCTGGGGCAAGGTCACCCGCTTGGCCCCTTCGCTACACAACATGCGCTGCTCGGTGCGTCGCTCCTGCGGCTTGGCGGGGAGGTTCAGGCATCCCCCGAGCAGCACTGCCAGCCCCACCACCACACTTGGACTCCCCCTCATCTGCGGATAGTGTCCTTGCCATTGGCATCGATGAACGTAGGTTCAATGTACCGGGGATTCTTCTTGAACTGGTCCTGCAGCGCATTGGGCGCATCACCGCACATGCCCTTGGCAACACACAGGTAGTTCGAGTGCGGGCTATCCACTCCCATCAACGAGGTGCTGGTCGCCAGCGAACCGAAGAAACGAGCCACCGGGTCGGACGAGTGCGTGAAGTTCTGCCCCAGCAGATCCGACACGGTATCGGTGACCGGCAACATGCCGAAAAAGGTCTTCGACCCCGGACGGTTGACCTGGAAGAAGGCGCCGTTGCCGATATCGAATCCGGCGGCATCGGCGGCTTCAAAGAAGCTCTTGGAACCCACTGGGGCGCCCGACAACTGGATGCTCCCGACCTGGCCATTGAGGTTGAAATCCAGGCCGGAAATCGCCCGGTAGGTCAACAGACCGCCCTGGCTGTGGCCGGCAACGTCCAGCTTGTACTCATCCTTGATCCCGGCCTGGAAGAAATCGTGCAGCTGCTGGGCGTTACCAGAGCGTACCGTCCCGCCCAGCGCCACATCCCACAGCGACTCGACCAAGTCGCCGAGAATCCCGTGCTCGGGGTTGTAGGCCTGCATGAAGGAATCGGAGCCGGTCTGCATCGCACCGTTGACCAATGCCGCCATCAGCGAGTTCTGGATGCCGTTGGTGAACACTGCACCATCACCATCGGGACGCTCGATCTCCATCAGCTTCTGCACGTTCTCGATCATCGGTTTGCCGGACAACGGGTCCACCTTGATGGTCTTGCCGTCGGACTCGTACTGGTACTTGGTCTCAACCCGATAGAAGCGCATGTCACCCGTGATCAAGGCCGGCACCTGGGTGATCAGGCCACCATGGTTCTCGACGCCGGGCATGATGCCACCGGTGTACTTGCCAGCCTTGTCGAGCACGGTTTCCAGGAGCCCAGGAATCCAGGCCAGCGGCAGCAACGACGGGTTGTCGGCCACCACCTGGTCCGCCGCCTTACTCAGGTCGCCAAACTGGGTGAAGATACCCGAGGCATTCTTGCCATAGTTCTTCATCCCCTCCTTCCACTGGTTCAGGGTCTGAATCGGGTGGTTCACCGACTCCAGGGACGACTGCGAGACATACAGGTCGGTACGCTTTTCCTTGTCCTTGGTGATTTCATAGGCCAGGGACACATCGCGGTTCAGGCCCGCAGTGGAGTCGGCGCCAGTCTTGGCGTCGTTGCGCACGGTGATGGTGCCCGCGCCCACTGTGGCGCGCACTTCCTGCTCACGCTCCTTGCGGTAGTCATAGCCGCTGACGCTCCAGCCGGACGCCCCGGTCTTGCCCTTGCCTTCCTGGCTCTTGTCCGTGGTGAAGGCCACGTCCTTGCCGCCGGTGGCCTTGGCGCCATCGCCGCCGCCCCAGCCAAAGGTGCCGCCCGCATTGACGTAGTAGCTGTGCTCCTTGTCCTGGCCGGAGATATCGCGGAAGCCCAGGGTGCCGGTGTCCAGCTTGAGGTTGCCGTTGTCGGCGGCGACCAGCGCGCCGTCGAGCTGGGTGTGGTTCTCGGTGCGGATGTCCACTCCGTTCTTGCCGGTGATGCTGGTCTGCTCCTGGACCCAGTTGGTCTTGCCGGTGGTCTTGCCCATGCCCAGGGAACCGCTGACGCTGCCACCGCCGCCCAGGCCGATGCTCACGGTGACACTGGCATCCATTTCCTTGCCGCTGACCTTGCCGGTGTCCGGCACCGAGGACACGGTCAGGTCACCGCCAACCCGGCCGATGACCTCACCACCGCGCAGGGTGGCGCCGGCGATGGTGGTGTCCTTGCCACTGCTGAAGCGCAGCTGGTCGCCGGCTACCAGATTGGCGTTCTGCTGCCGCTGGTTGTCCCGGTCCAACTGGCCCTTGCCCATGTCGACGCTGGCGTAGACCGAGATGAAGTCCTTGCCGCCCACGGCCAGGCCCACTTCACCACCGCCGCTGTGGCGGCTGGACTCGCTGCTGGAATCGTTCTGCGCGGCGCGGATGGTCAGGTCGTTACCGGCGCCCAGGTCGATATCGCGCCCGGCCTGGACCTGGGTTCCGATCAGGGTCAGGTTGTTGCGCGCCTCAAGGCTGACATCACGCCCGGCGAGGAATACCGACGGGGTGTTGGTGCCCTGGTTCATCTGCTCGCTGGCCACACCGTTGCTGCCGCCGATACCGGCACGGGCGCTACCGCCGCCGCTCTGGCCATTGATGCCGCCCTGGCTGCGGGCGGTCTTGCTCTCTTCGGAAACCGAACCGCGGGCCACATCCACATTGATGTCACGGCCCACCAGGGTGA
The DNA here is from genome assembly GCF_032424515.1 of Pseudomonas sp. JV245A. NCBI lineage: Bacteria > Pseudomonadati > Pseudomonadota > Gammaproteobacteria > Pseudomonadales > Pseudomonadaceae > Pseudomonas > Pseudomonas sp. JV245A. The sequence goes on along the minus strand of NZ_VYKE01000004.1, from coordinate 87,986 downwards.
TGTCGCGCCCGGCGTCGAACTGACCACCGCGAATGTTGATGTCATTGCCGGCCACGGCGCTGATATCCCGCCCGGCCCCCAGGCTGGCAGGGCTGTTGCTGTGTACTTCCTGGCGCGAGCTGCTGGACTGGCTGGCCGTACCGAAATGGGTCGCGGTGGTCGGGCCCGAGGTGAACTGGTTGATCGCATCCACGGTGCTCAGCACGCTGGAGGCCTTGCTGGTGTTGTCCTCGCCTTTGCCGGTGCCCTTGAGGGCGTCCATGGTGTTGCCGTAGTTGTGGCTGACATTGACCGTCAGGCCATTGCGGTCACGGCTCTTGCTGCGCTCCTCGATCGAGGTTTCCTTGCCCGCGTCGATGCTGATATCGCGCCCGGCCTGCAGGTTGATATCACGCCCGGCATCCACTCGCGAGCCTTCCAGGGTCAGGTCACGTCCGGCCTTGATGGTTGCATCCTGCCCGGCCAGCAACTGGCTCGGCGCCACGGTCTGCTCGGCATTGCGCGATTTCTGCTTGAGGCCTTCGCTGCCCAGGAACGCGGTGACGCCATTGCGATCGCTCTCCAGGGACAGCCCCACATGCTTCTCGGACTTCCAGTTGCTCTGGTCCGAGCTGTTGCTGCCGGCCAGCACGTTGACATCGCGTCCCGCCCCCACATTCAGGTTGCGCTCGGCCGCGGCCGTGCTGCCGATCATGTTGACGTCACGGGATGCCTGCAGGGTGGTGTCACGCCCGCCACTGACCACGCTGCCGACACTCTGGGATTGAATGTTTTCCTGGCCGGATTTCTTCGAGGAGGCAATCGAAGTGAAACTGCCGGAACTGGAGAACCCCACCTTGCTCTTGTACTTGTCGCTCTGGCTGCTGGAGGTGTTGGCCGCGTCCATCAGGTTGATGTCGCCGTTCTTGTCGATCAGCCCGGCGCGCACTTCGGCATCGCGCTTGGCTTCGATGGAACTGGCCGAAAGGTTGACGTTGGTCCCGGATATCACCACCGCGTCATTGCCGGCACTCAGCTCGCTGCCCACCTGGGTGGTGCTGCTGGAGGTGCGGCTGTTGCCGCTCTTGCTCAGGCCGAAGCTGCCTTTCTTCTTCTGGCTGTAGGCGCTGTCCTGCTGCTCCTGGGCCGAGACCAGGCTGACGTCCCGGGTAGCGCCCACCAGCAGGTCGTTGCCGGCCTTGAGCTGGCTGCCGACCACGGTGACGTCGCGTCCGCCGTTGAGGCTGATACGGCCGTCCTTGTCCTGGCTGACGTTGACCATCAGGTCGTGCCCGGCGCTGATCTCGGAAGCCACGTTGGTGGTGGAGGAATCGGCGCTGCGGGTGGTCTTGCTCTTGCCCCAGGAACCTTTCTTCTTCTGGTAGAAGGTCGAGGATTGCTCGTCCTGGGCCGAAGCGATGACGATGTCGCGCTTGGCATTGAGGGACAGGTCGTTGCCGGCGCTGACCTGGCTCGCTACCACCGCCAGGTCGCGCCCGGCATTGAGTTCCAGGTTGCCGCCGGTGGTCACGCTGGAGCCCAGGGTCTGCACCGTGTCGTTGGTCACCAGGCCGCGACGGATCGCGCTCTGGGTGAAGGTGTGGTCCTGCACCGCCAGCAGGTCGATGTCGCGACCGGCGCTGAGCTTGGCATCGCCGGCACTGGCGAGCTGGCCGAGGTTGGTCAGGTCGCGACCGGCGCTGAGGTCCAGCTGCTGGCGCGCGGTGATCTGGCTGCCCTGGTCGAGGATGGTGCGATTGCCCGAGCCGTAGCCGACGGCCACTGCGGTGCGGTCGTTGATGATGTCGCCCTTGATCGAGGTGACGCTGACCTGGTTGCCGCGGATTTCCCCGGCCAGGGCGTTGCGCACGCTGTCCTGGGCCATCAGGCTGACCCGCTCGTTGGCCTCGATCAGGCCGCCCTGGTAGAGGCTGCCGCCAGCATTCACGCTCAGGTCGTTGCTGGCCCGCAGGGTACCGACGTTGGTCAGGTCGCCGCCGGCGATCAGGGTCATGTCGCGCCCCTGTATCAAGCTGCCACCGCGCAGGTTGCGGGTTTCCGCCTGGGCCAGGTAGAGCACCGGCACCAGCACTTTCTCACCCTGCACTTCGCGGGTTTCCATCCACACGATGTCATGGGTCAGCGAGGCCACCTGGGCCGGGGTCAGGGACACGCCGATGCTCAGGTTCAACTGGTCCTTGGAAGCGATGGCGTTGTCCATCAGGTAGCGGTACTGGTCGTAGTCGCTGGTCAGCCCGGCCGCCAGGAAGCGCTGGCCGGTCTGGGCCAGCACCGCGTCGCGAATCAGCCGGGTCTCGTACAGGCCGTCGCCCAGGCGGCGCCAGGTCTGATCGGTGTTGTAGTTGAGGTTGCCGAGCATGTAGTCCGAGCTCATGAAGCGCGACAGGTCGGTGAAGGTCGGGTTGGTCTCGATCAGGTAGCGGCCCTGGGGGTTCTGGCTCTTGACGAACAGGCCGTACTCGCCCTGAGGCACGCGGAAGCTCGACAGCGAGGTCGGGTCCACGGCGGCGAACGGCACGCCGGAGAAATCCACCGGGACGAAGCTGACCTGGGTGGTGCCGTCGGCGCCGACCTTCTCGATGCGTTGCACATCCTTGGCCACCTGGTTGGCCGCCGCGGAGCTCTGGGCATTGACCGTGATCACCTGGCCGCCGACCTGGGCCAGGTTGTTCTGCAGCGTCTGCCCGGTGAGCTGGGCGCGGCTCTGTTCGCTCTGCACGCCGTTTTCAAGGGTGCCGCTGACCTGCAGGTGCAGGCGCTGGCCGGCCTGCAGGGTGGAGGCGTAGGCAGTCTGGGAGCCCGGGGTGATCACCGTGTGGCTGGCGGGTTCGTAGATCGGGTACTGGGTCACCACGGTCGGCAGCGGGTCCTGCTGGCCCGGCGCGCGATTGGCGTTGGCGGCGTTCCAGGCGATGGTGGCGCGCTCGGCGGCGCGGAACGCGCCCTTGGAAACCCCGTGCAGGAAATAGCTGATGCTCTCGACCCGTTTGTTCAGGGTCAGGCCCCGGTTGTACAGGTTGTTGGCGGTGATGGAGACATCGCGGTTGGCGGCGATCAGGCTCTGGTCGTTTTCCACCGTATCGGCATTGATGGTCAGGTCACGGTTGGACACCAGGCGGGCGCCAGCGGAGTGCTCGCCCATGGTGCCTTCGTAGGTGGTGTTAACGATGTAAGTGGCGGTGTGGTAATCGCCGGAACAGTCGGTGCAGTTGATCACGATATTGCGCTGGGTGATGGTTTCGCCGACCTGGTACTGGTCCATGGCGTTTTGCAGCAACGCCACGTTGAGGTTCATGTCGCCCTCGCTTTCGATGGTTCCGGAGCGGTTGCTCAGCAGGGCCGCGCGGCCCCCGTCGAGGGCGGCGAAGCTGAGGTTGCCGGCGCTGTAGATGTCGCCGTAGCTGTTGGCCAGGCCGTTGCCCCGCAGGAGCATGTCGCCGCCGCTGTAGATCAGGGTGTCGGCCGAGGTGGTGATGCCGTTGCTGGAGCGCAGTTGCATCTGCCCCAGGGCGCCCAGGGTGCCGCGGTTGTTGATCTGCCCCGCCGACACGTAGAGGTTCTGGCTGGCGATCAGCCGGCCCAGGTTGTCCAGGGTGCCGCGCAGGTTCAGCTCGGTGTCGCCGCCGCTGGCGATACGACCGCCGTTCTGGTTGAGGTCGCTGGCGCCCACCGTGAGCTTGCCCCGGGACGACAGCAGGCCGCTGTTGTTCAGGTTGCCCCCCAGGTCCAGGGTCAGGTAGCCGTCACTGGCCAGCTCCCCGGCGTTGTTCAGGGTTGCGGCGCCCACCCGCAGGCCGCTGGCGCTGGCGATACGGTCACCGGCACTGAGGTTGAGATCGCCGCCGGTGCTCAGGTCCAGGGCGCCGTTGAGCTGCATCAGCCCGCTGCGGTCCACCCGGCCGATGTCCCAGTCGCCCCGGCCCAGGCCGGTGATGCGCCCCTGGAGGCCCGAGAGCCCGCCCAGGTCGAGTTTGAACAGGCCGTTGCCAGCGTGCTCGATGCTGCCGCCGACGTTGTTCAGGTTGCCCGCATTCAGGCTGAAGGCGTTGGAGCCCAGGGCCAGGCTACCGCCCTGGTTGTACAGGCTGCCGCCCAGGCTGACCCGGCTTTGCTCCCCGCCTACGGCGCGGATTCGCCCGCCAGCGCTGTTGTCCAGGTTGCCGCCCACCAGCAGCAGCGAGCCGGCCGACTCCACCAGGCCGCCCTGGTTGTAGAGGTTGGCCGCGGTGGTCAGGTCCAACTGCTGGGCGCTGATTTCGCCGCCCCAGCGGTTGTCCAGGGTCTGTCCGGAAGCGCTGAGCAGGCCGTTGGCGTAGAGCTTGCCTGCCTGGTTGGTGAGGCGGTCCACCACCAGCTTCAGGTTGCCGGCCTGGCTGCTGATCAAGCCGGCCTTGCCGTTCAGGGCACTGTTATCCACAGCCCCGGCCGTCACCGCCAGGGTCGCGCCCTGCAGGGTGCCGCCACGGTTGTCCAGGCTGCCCTGGCCCAGGGTGACCTCACCATGGCCGCCCTGGGCCAGGATCATCCCTTCGGCGTTGTTCAGGCCCCCGGCCACCAGGTTCAGGCCATCGCTGCCAGCGAGCAGTTGCCCCTGGCGGTTGTCCAGCGCGCCGCCATCGACCTCCAGGCGCTTGCCCTTGAGGGTGCCGCCCTGGTTGTCGAGACGGGCCAGTTGGGTGACCTTGAGTGCCTGGTCACCGGCGTCGATGACCCCGGCGCTGTTGTTCAATACGCCGTTGTTGAGGGCCACATGCAGCCCCCCGGTCTTGGCCACCACTGCGCCCCTGGCGCTGTTGTCCAGGCCCGCGGCGTTGATCCCGACGCTCTCGCCGAGGATCACCCCGCCACTGTTGTTCAGTTGGCCGCCGTTGACTTGCAGATGCCCGTCGCTTTGCAGGCGCCCCTGGCTGTTGAGCAACTGCCCCGGGGTGGCGCCATCGGCAGTCAAGGTCAGCAGCAAGCCGTCGCTGCCCGCCGCCAGCAGGCCTGCGCCCTGGTTGTCCAGGCGCTGGGTGCTCAGGCTCAGGCGGTCGCCCACCAGTTGCCCGCCACGGTTGTCCAAAAGGCCGTTGTTGGTCAGCAGCAATTGATTGCCCACCACCACGCCGCCCTGGTTGTTCAGGCTGCCGGAGCCGATCTGCACATCGCCGTTCTTGGCCTGCAAATGGCCCAGGGCGTTGTTCAGATGCTGCTTGACCGTCAGGGTCAGCTGGCCGGCTTCGGCGCTGAGTACCCCGCCCTGGTTCTGGCTGAGGCTGTCGAGGTTGGCAGTCAGTACGTTGCCGATCACCTGGCCCTGGTTGTTGGCCAGGTCCCGGGCTTCCAGCAGCAGGTTGTCCTTGCCTTGCAGCAGGCCGCCCTGGTTGTCGATGTCCGCGGTGTGCAGCTCAAGCCCGGTGGCATCCACCGTGCCGCCCTGGTTATCGAGCTTGCCACTGCTGGTGAGGGTCAGCTGCGGAGCAACCAGGGTGCCAGCGCGGTTATCCACGCTGGCGGACTTGAGGCTGAGCAGCGATGTGGCCTGGAGCTTGCCACCCGCATTGATCAGGTCCTGGGCGAGGCTCACCTGCAACTCGCCCTTCTCGGCGCTGACCAGGCCCTTCTGGCTGTTGTCCAGGCGAGTGCCAGTGATCTTGATCTGGTCGGCCAGCAGCTTGCCGCCCTGGTTGAGCAACTCTGCGCCCTGGGTTTCCAGCAGGGTCTGGGCCTGGAGCTGGCCACCGTTGTTGTTCAACTGCTCGCTGACCTTGAAGGTGGCGCTGCCCTGGCTGGCCCCGATCAGGCCCTGCTGGTTGTCCAGCCGCCCGGCGCTGATCTCTACCCGGTCGGCAATCATCGAGCCTTTCTGGTTGCTCACTTCGCGGGCCTTGAGGGTCAGGTCGGCGCCCGCCACTTCCAGGCGCCCGCCGTTGTTGTTCAGGCTATCCAGAGTGAGCGTCGCGGCCTGCTGCTCGCCAAAGCGGATCAGGCCGCCCAGGTTGGCGATGGCCGGGGTGGTCAGCACCAGCTCGTGCTGTGCCAGCACACGGGCCTGTGCGCCCTGGTTGACCAGGCGCGCGGTCTTGACCTCGACCTTGGGCCCCTGAATCACCCCGTTCTGGTTGTTCAGGGCCTGGCGCGCGGTCAGCTCCAGGTTGCGGCTGGCCAGTACGTTGCCGCGGTTCTCCAGGGTGCCGGCGGTCAGCTTGACCTCGCCGTGATCGTTGCGGCTGTTGTCGGTGTTGACTCCGGCTTCGATGATGCCGTGGTTGACCACCTGCGCGGCGTCCACCACCTGGACCCGGTCCCGGGCCGCCAGGCTGGTCTGCACCTGGATCTGCTCGGCGGCCTGCAGGGTCGCCTCGGTGCCGGCGTAGGCCTTGCCCTTGAGCTCGATGCTCTGGGCCTTGATGGCGATGGCCTGGTTGGCGCCCATGCCGGCGACCGTGACCTTGCCGTTGGCGTCGATCTGGATATCACCGGTGCTGGCCGCCATTTCCCCGGACATGTTCACCCCCACGCCCTTTTCCGTGCCCACCAGGCGGATCGCCCCGGCGTACATGCCGCCCAGGGCCGAGCTGTCGATGGCCAATTCCGGCTTGGCGCTGGCGTCGGCATCCCGGGCCGTGACGCTCAGGTCATCGGCCTTGACGTCGTTGCGCCCGGTGATGACGTTGAGCTTCTTGGCGTACAGGTCGGCATTGAGCTTGGTACTGCGGGTGATCAGGTCGAACTGGTCGATGTTGCTGGCGTTGAGGCCGGCGCCTTCGATGCTGATGTCGCCGCCATCGACCTGGAAGCGATCGAGTTTCTGCCCTTCGATCACCGGCTTGCCGGTGGTCAGGGTGGCCCGTGGGGTGTTGATGAAGCCGCAGCCGTTGCAGGTGATGCCATGGGGGTTGGCGACGATCACCCGGGCCGACTGCCCGGCCACTTCGGTATAGCCCGCCAGCTTGCTGCGATTGCTGCCGGTGACTTCGTTGAGAATGACCTGGGCCGCCTGCCCCTTGAGGTTGGGGTTGCCCATGATGTAGCCGCCCAGCTGAGTGTTCTGGGTCGAGCCGGTACCGTTATTGAGGATCAGGCCGTTGCTGCCGACGTTGTATTCGCTGAACTTGTTGTGGGACAAGCCGGCGCCGTTGGCGGCGTTGATGTTGACGATGGGTACGCCATTGCCGGCCGCGCCGATGGTGGCGTTGCCCCCCGCGGCCGGGTCCAGGGCCAGGCCTGCGGCCACGCTGACGATCGGGTTGAGAAACAGGATCCCCGACAACGACAGGGCAATGCATTGGGCAAAAGGCTTGCGTACGTCCATGTGCGAATCATCCATTCAATAACGTTGCGGGCGAGTCAGAAGAACAGGTCTACCCGGAAGTACACCGGGTGCTCTCGCCTCTCGATAATTGCCGGTCGCTCCAGGGAGCGTGCGAAGCTGACGGATGCAGCCAGGTACTGGCCGCGAGCATTGAGTTCCAGGGCATTGCCGCTCATGCGGCCGCGGGCATCTTGGTTGTAGCGATCGCCCTTGATCACCCCCACGTCATACGCAAAGGCCATGCCGTATTCCTGGACAAAAGGCTGCAACGCCGGCCAGGTCACCGCACGGCGCCAGCGCAGTTGGTTGCGCCAGTAGCCGCCGCTGTTGCCGGACAGGGTCTGGTCCTGGAAGCCACGCACCGAGTTGAGGCCGCCGAGGCTGATGCGCTGGGGGCTGAAGAGCACGTCCTCGCTGCGCTGCCCGGTGGCCAGGCTGTCGAAGCTGAAGTTTTCGTTCCACAGGCGAAAGGGCTGCAGGTAGCTCAGGGTCAGGCTGTATTTGTTGTAACGGGCCACCGGCTCGCTGCCATGGGGATTGCCGCTGGCCTGGGCATCCAGGGCGCCGATGCCCTGCTGCCAGCCAATGTCGGCGTTGACCAGGGCATTGCCGATGCGCCGCCCATGGTTGAAGCCCAGCTGGCTTTCGGTGATGCGGTTGCTGGACACGTCGATCAGGTTGTCATCGATGTAGTTGCGCGTGCGCAACTGGCTCAGGCCCAGGCTCATGCCGGTCTTGCTCAGGTTGTCGCGGTGCAGCACCCGTTCGGCGCGCAACTGCTGGTTCTTGCTTTCGCCGTCCATGGTGAAGTCGAAGCCGGTGCTGTCATTGCGGGTGCGGTAGTAGCTCTGGCTGTAGGAATAACTGAGGGTCCACCAGCCCCAGGGCAGGCTGTAGAACAGGCTCTGGTTGTCGGAGTGGCGCCAGCGGTCACTGACCGTGTCCTGATTGGCCCGCAGGCTGAGCTGGTCTGCCAGGCCCAGGGGGCTGTCCCAGTCCAGGCCGAGGCCGGCCTGCTGCTCGCCGGTGCTCTTGTCGCCGCTGTTGTTGCGGGTGGCCGATACCCGCCAGGGTTTCAGACGCTGGCCCTTGAGCCCGACACGGCTGTCGCCCAGTTTCTCTCCCGGGGCCAGTTCCAGTTCCACCTGGCGCGAAGGCAGGCGAGTCAGCTGGTCCACCAGTTGCTCCAGCTCCCGCAGGTTGAGCACCTCGCCGGTGGTGCCGGGAAAGGCCATGGCCAGTTCCCGCGAGCTGGCCAGGGCGGAACTGTCCAGGCTCTCCAGGCGGCCTTCGACCACCACGATGGTCAGTTGCCCCGAGGCCAGTTCCTGGGCCGGCAGGTAGGCCCGGGTGGTCACATAGCCCTGCTGCAGGTAGTGATGGGTGATGGCCTTGAGCAGGGTGTTGATCTGCGTCACCGACAGGCACTGGTCGCGATAGGGCGCCACCAGGCGCTCGCGATCGGCGGCGGAAAGATGATCGGCCCCCTTGAGAATCACGGTCTTGATGGTGAAACAGCGCTGCTCGCCCGGTTGCGGGGCAGGCTCGGGGGGCAAGGTCTTGCCGGGGAGTTGCTGGAGTTCGTCGAGGCGCTTCTGCTGCTCTTGCAGCAACTGCTGCTGGCGATCCCGAATCAGGTCGCGATCACCCGGCGTCTGCAGCGGCGCGGCACTGAGCGCGAGCGAAGCAGACAAAGCACAAAACGCTACTACAGGCCTGAACAAGCCAAAACGCGACATGCTTTCCATTCCCTAGAATCACGGATTTTGGCTGGCCAAACGTCCGCGTGGTGCGTCCCGGCACCTGTTTTCGAAGGGAACAAAGTGTAAATGTAAAAAAATTTACATAACAAAAAAGCGACGAGCGGTAGCTGCCAGACCTATCTCATTGAAAGCTAATGGTTTATGTGCTGCGAAACTCTGAAAAACCGATGCAGGCCAAGGTTCTGTAGCGCGCGCGACACCTCGGCCCCATCGATTCAGGCTCATTTCTTCTTCAGGCAATCACTCATGAACGCCTTGCGCGCATCGCCCTTGAGCGCCTGGGTGGTGGCCGTGGCGTTGCAGGTCTTCATTCTTTCCTGAGGCGTGGACGGGGTAGCCGCAGCTGCCGGGGCCGCCTTGAGGCAAGTGCTCATGAAGGCTTTGCGCTCATCGCCCTTTAGGGTCTTGGCGGTGGCCTCGGCATTGCAGGTGGTCATCTTGTTCTGCTGGGCGGTGGCGGCAAAACCCTGGGAGCACAGCAGCAGGCCCACCATCAACAACGGAATACGCAACATCTTCATGGAGTTTTCTCCTTGTCACCGCGCCGACGGGCACGGCCTCCAGCGCAGTGTAGACAAAGCCTGTTACACCTTCACCTGTTCTGCAGGCCGGCCCGGCGATACTGCTCCGGCGTGCTGCCAGCCTGGCGCTGGAACATCGCGATAAACGCCGAGGCGCTGCTGTAGCCCATGTCGAAGGCGATTTCCTGGATGCTGCTCGAGCTCTCCAGGGCCTCGATGGAGGCCAGGAAACGCTGGCGCTGGCGCCATTCGCCAAAACTCATGCCCAGTTCCCGCACGAACTGCCGGGCCAGGGTCCGCTCGCTGACATGGGCCAGCCCCGCCCAGTGGGCCAAAGGCTGGTTGTTGCCCGGTTCGGCCTGCAGGGCCTGGAGCACCCGCAGCAGGTCGGGGCTGCTGGCGTAGGGCAGGTAACAGGTATGCACCGGCGCCTGGCGCAACTGGTCCAGCAGCACCTGGGCCAGGCGCTGGTCGGCCTCACCCTCGGGGATCTGCACGTCACGGGCGGCGAAGTCCTTGAGGATCGCCTTGAGGATCTCGCTGATGGCCAGGGTACTGCCCCCGGCCGGCAACTCGGCACACAGCTCCGGGGCCAGCAGTACGGCGCGGTAGTTGATCGGCTGCGCGGTGTAGAAACTGTGGGGCGTCTGTGGCGGCACCCACACCGCATATTGCGGCGGCGACATGAAACGCTGGCCGGCAATCTCCATGTGCATCACACCGTGGGCCGAATACTCCAGGCAGCCCCAGGGGTGGCGATGCTCCAGGGCATGGCTGTGGGCGGCGAAGTCGGCATAGCGGAAGTACACCGGCGCGGGCAGCCCGTGGAAATCCAGGAGATCGATGTGTTTTTTGCTCATGCTGTCCGGATGTCGGGGCGGGTTGTCCGGTTTGCAGTATAGGCATTGATCCGGACAAGAGGATAATCAGCCTTCATCAACTGCCTGGTTGTCTCCATGCAATACGCTTATCCACTGCTGGCCATCTTTATCTGGGCCGGCAATACCGTGATCAACAAACTCGCCGTGGGCGCGATCTTTCCCGCGGAGATCGGCTTCTATCGCTGGTTGCTGGCGGGCCTGCTGTTCACCCCCTTCATGCTCAAGCCGGTGATCAAGCACTGGCCGGAGGTCCGCCCCAACCTCTGGCGCATCGCCATTCTCGGCGTGCTGGGCATGGCGGTGTACCAGAGCCTGGCCTACTTCGCCGCCAGCCTGACCTCGGCCACCAACATGGGCATCATCCTTTCGCTGATGCCGCTGATGTCCCTGGCCATGGCCATCGCGGCCCTGGGCCAGCGCCTGACTGCCGGAGCCCTGGTGGGCGCCGTGCTGTCCTTCGCCGGGGTGCTGGTGGTGGTGTCCTCCGGCAGCCTGGCCGCGCTGCTGCAACACGGGGTCAACCTGGGGGACGCGATGATGCTGGTGGCCACCCTGGCCTACGCCATCTACAGCACCCTGCTGAAGAAATGGCAGCTGCGCCTGCCGCCGCTGGTGCTGTTGTATCTGCAGGTGCTGGTGGCGGTCGTGGTGCTGCTACCGTTGTTCCTGGCTTCGCCGAAGGTAGGCCCGACTCTGCAGAACATTCCGCTGGTGCTCTATGCCTGCCTGCTGGCTTCGATGCTCGCGCCCTTGGCCTGGATGCAGGCGGTGGTGCGCCTGGGGCCAAGCCGGACCACGCTGTTTTTCAATCTGCTGCCGTTGATCACGGCGCTGATTGCGGCAGTGGTGCTGCATGAGCAGTTGGCCTGGTTCCATTTGGTGGGTGGCTTGCTGACCTTGGGCGGGGTGATTCTCTCGGAACGCTGGACCACCGTGCTGGGACCGCTCGCCGGCAAGCCGGCTTCTGCCGGGCAACGCTGAGATCAGAGGCCGGCGGCCTTGAGGCGCCGGGCATGTTCGACGAACAGGCGGATCGGCTCCGCGCCCTTGCCCACCAGCCCCAGGGACTGATTGACGATATCGAAATGGTCCAGCGGGTAATCATCGCCAATGACCTGCCCCAGGTGCGAGCTGTAGCGCCCCACCATGCCGTCGCACTGGCCGGCTTCACGGACGAAGGTGCGGGCGAACAGCCGGCAACTGCGGTTGGTGCCGTCGAACAGGTTACGCCCGCGGTTGGTCTTGCCCGGCTGCAAAATGCCGGACCAGGAGTAGTAGTGCACACCGTCGACCTGCGCCGGCCCTTGCCCGCCCCATTCCTGCGGCAACCCCTGGGGGTACTGGCGGTTGAACAGGGCCACGCCCTCGGTGGTCAGGGACTGGTGCGAAGCATGGATATCCACCGGCTGCTTCGGTCCGCGATAGCCGGTTTCCAGCAACCGCATCAGGCTTGAAATCCCCCTCAGCAGCAGGCTCAGCACTCGCCCCCGCAGGCTATGGGCGGGTGAATGCCGTTGCAGATAATCCGCCAGCTCGGAGCCATGGTTGGGCCCCGCCACCGACGTTACCGAGGCCACCCAGTCCGGGCGCTTGGCGGCGGCGTAACGCGCGGTGAGCGCGCCCTGGCTGTGGCCGATCAGGTTGACTCGGGCGGCGCCGGTCTCGGCCATGATCCGCTGGATCTGCGCCAGCAACTGCTCACCGCGCACCTCGCTGGAATTGAGCGGCGAGACCTGCACCGCGATCACCTGCGCCCCGCCCCGGCGCAAGGCCGGAATGATCCCGTACCAGTAGGGGTACAGCAGCAGGCGGACAAAGCCGAGCATGCCGGGCACCAGGACCAGGGGGTAACGGGTGGCAAGCTCTTGGGACATGCGGCGACATCCTTGTGCGAAGGCAGCGGGGCTGGCTGAAAGCTAGACCATAACCGAGGCCGTCGTCAGCCCCCATGACGCTTTGGCGACAAACTGGTGACAGCCCGTTTCTCCCGGCAGCTACTTCAGCCCGGCCACCCCCGCCACGATCAGCCCCACCGACACCAGCTTGACCGCCGTCAGGCTTTCTCCCAGCAGCAGGCAGCCCAGCAGCACCGTGCCCAGGGAACCGATGGCGGTCCAGATCGGGTAGGCCACGCTCACCGGCAACTCGCGCATGGCCAGGGTCAGGAAATAGATCCCGCCCACCGCCGCGACCACCGTCAGCAGCGACGGCCAGGGCCGGGTAAAGCCCTCGGCGTACTTCATGCCCATGGCGAACGTGACCTCGAAGGCCGCCGCCAGCAGCAGGAACATCCAGGCCATGGCGCCGCCCCCTCAGAAACTCTGCGCCAGGGCCAGCAGGCGCTGCTGGGCTTCGCCACAGGACTGCGCGAATCGCTCGGGCGCCGACTCCTCGCCTTCCGCCGCAACCACGGTGACGTCTTCGATACCGATAAAACCCAGGGCGGTGCGCAACCAGCGGTCCGCGTGGTTCATCGCTTCATGCTCGCCCCCCGGGCCAAAGCCGCCCCCGCCGCGGCTGGTAACGATCAACACCTTCTTGCCCTGCACCAGGGGCTGGTACTGGGCCACGCCGTTGTCCTGCTGGGTGTTGAAGGTCAGCCCCAGGCGCACGATGTGATCGACCCAGGCCTTGATCCCGCTGGGCACGCTGAAGTTGTGCATTGGCGCCGAGATCACCAGGCGCTGATGGCCAAGCAACTCCGCCACCAGTTCGTCGCTCAGGGCCAGGTCGGCCTGCATCGACAGAGGCCGCGCCTCGGGCTGTGGATAAAACGCGGCGGCGATAAAGGCTTCGCTGACGTGGGGCAAGGCACCCCGGCCAACCTCGCGCCGGGTCAACCGCCCCTGGGGATTGGCCGCTTGCCAGGCCTGGAGGAAGGCGTCGGCCAGGCGCCGGCTGTGGGAACGCTCGCCCCGTGGGCTACCGTGGATCGCAAGAACTGTACTCATCTCATCTGCCTCAGAGGGGTTGCTGATGGCGGCCTTGAAACCAAGGCCGGTCCGCGCTAAAGCTAAGAGCACAGCCGCACTGCAACAAATGAACAGAATTTCTTCCAGATGAATTTATCTCAGCCATGGAGCACTCAATGTTCGCCCACCTGCCCCTCACCGCCCTGCGCACTTTCGAGTCCGCCGCGCGCCTGCTGAGTTTCAAGGCCGCCGCCGAGGACCTGTCGGTGACGCCCACCGCGGTGTCGCACCAGATCCGCAGCCTGGAGCACTGGCTGGGGGTGGCGCTGTTCGAACGACTGCCGCGCCAGGTGCGCCTGACCGAGCCCGGCCAGCGCTTGTTTCACAGCTTGCACGGTGCTCTTTTGGAAGTGACCCAGAGTGTCGATACGCTGCGGCCCACACCCAGCAATGCCCAACTGACCGTTTCCACCACCGCGGCCTTTGCCGCCCTGTGGCTGGTACCGCGGCTGGGGCGCTTCTATGCCCGGCACCCCGGCATCAGCCTGCGCCTGGATACCCAGTGCGAGGTGGTGGACCTGCAACAGGACGCCAGCATCGACGTGGCGATCCGCTACAGCCAGGAGGGCTACCTGGACCTGCACGGCCTGTGCCTGTTCGACGAACGTTTCGCAGTCTACGGCTCGCCCCAGCAGGTGGCCCTGGCCCGCCAGCAGGCGCCGACCCTGATCAGCGTGCACTGGCGCAACTCCCGGCTGTATGCCGACGGTTGGCAGGCCTGGTGCGCCCAGGCCGGGGAAAGCTGGTTCGATGACGCGCCGCTGATCCGCTCCTACGACGAGGAACAGTACGCCCTGCAAGCGGCCATTGCCGGCCAGGGCCTGGTCCTGGCCAGCGACATCCTGGTGTCCCAGAGCGTGGCCAGCGGCCTGCTGCAGCCCTACCGACCCGAAGTCCAGGTGGACGGCGCCGGCTACAGCGCCCTGTGCGTGCCCGGCCGCGAGCGCCATCCGCCGGTGCGCGCCTTTCTTCAATGGCTGCAGCAGGAATCATTGCTGGCCGGGCACCCGCCACTGGCACGCAGTTGACCGCCGGGCACATCCGATAAAACTTTTTGCCGCCGCCGCGACTCACAACCAAGGTAGCGATCAGGCCAACAGAGCCTGGCGTAAATCGGATTAGCCTCCAGGAGATCGAGATGAGCGACATGCATTTGTCTGATGTGAACACCCTGCGCGAACGGGCCCGCCAACACGTGGAAAACGGAGCCGTGACCGAGGGCTACAACGCCGATCGCGAGGAGATACTGCGCCTGCTCAACGAGTCGCTGGCCACCGAGCTGGTCTGTGTGTTGCGCTACAAGCGCCACTACTTCATGGCCAACGGGATCAAGGCCAGCGTCGCCGCCAGCGAGTTCCTCGAACACGCCACCCAGGAAGCCGAGCACGCCGACAAACTGGCCGAGCGCATCGTCCAGCTCGGTGGCGAACCGGAGTTCAACCCCGACCTGCTGTCCAAGCACTCCCATGCCCAGTACGTGGCCGGCAACACCTTGAAGGAAATGGTCTACGAAGACCTAGTGGCGGAGCGCATCGCGGTCGACAGCTACCGCGAGATCATCCAGTACATCGGTGACAAGGACCCCACCACCCGCCGCCTGTTCGAAGAGATCCTGGCCCAGGAAGAAGAACACGCCGACGACATGGCAGACATCCTCAACGACCTGTAACGCCCTCTCCCCCAAGCCCGCCCTGCCTGCAGCGGCGGGCTTTTTTCTGGCCGCGCGCCCTGGCCCTTAATGAGTCGGTTTCACCGTCACCGGTGCCTTGCCCGAGCGCATCTGCTGCAACAGCGGCGCGCACTGGTTGGGCTCATCGCCGCTGGGCGCCACCAGCGCCAGCAGCCCCGCCGCCGGCCCGGCGATCACCCCCAGGGCCACCATGCCGGCACCGCGCAGTACCAGGGGCACGGCCTTGACCCCGGCACTGGGCTGGATGAACTTGCCCTGTACATAAAGCGGCGAGCGCAGGGAGAACAGGCGCAGGCCCTTGGATTCCGGAGTGATGGTCAGGTCCAGTTGCTCGCTGGCCATATTGGCGGTGCCATCGATGTAGATGATGGCGTTCTCGGTGTCGAAGACGAACAGCCGGGAAGTCGCCAGGCCGCTCTTGATGCCGAAGTCGGCCGCCGCGCAATTGATCTTCACTTCCTTGTCGCCAAACATCTTGCCGACCACATAGTTGCCGACGTTGAGCCCGGCGATTTCCATCAGGCTGCGGCTGATGGCGCCATCGTTGATCAGCATCTTCAGGTCACCGTTGGCGCTGCCCAGCAGGGCCGCCACCGAGTTGCCGCGACCGGCGATGTCGGCATCGCCATTGAGCTCGCCAAAGCTGGTCTTCATCGGTTCGAAGGTGGGGAACAGTTGCTTGAGCTTGAAATTGCGCGCCGTCAGCCTGGCCCGGCCCTCCAGCGGCGTGGTGTGGCCGTTGAGGCGGATCTGGGCGTCGAGCTTGCCGCCGGCCACGCCGAAGCGCAGGGGCTCCAGGCTGAGCTGGCCGTCGTTGAGCACCAGGTGGGTGTACAGATCGGTGAACGGCAGCTCGGCGCTGTGGACGATGCGCTTGCCGGTGAATTCCACATCGGCGTCCATGTCCCGCCAGCGCTCGGTGCGGAACTCTTCCACCGGCAGCACCTTGTCCGCCGGCTGCTTGCTCTCGCCGCCCCGGGCCTTCTGCTTGGCGTTGGAGTCGGCGCCGATCAGCGGCGCCAGGTCGCTCATCAGCAACTGGTTGGACACCAGCGCGCCACTGAGCTTGGGCCGTGGCTGGCTGGCCACGTAGGTCAGGTTGCCGTGGATGTCGCTGTCGCCGATCTTGCCGTTGAAGTCCTGGTAACTGAAGGTCGCGCCCGCCGGATCGTGCAGCTTGGCGGTCAGGTGGCCGTCGGTGGAATAGGGCGGCGAATCCGGCAGGGTCACCCCGGTCAGCGGGTAGAGGTTGCCCAGGCTGGTGCCCGCCAGCTTCAGGCGCAGATCCAGGGCGCCGAGGTTCAGCGGGTCGGTCAGGCTGCCGCGCAGCTCCACCTTGGTGTCGCCGATCTGCGCCTGGGCCTGCAGCGGAAACGGCTTGCGGGAATCCTGCAAGGCCAGCAGGCCGCCGATCTTGCCGGTGCCGGCGAGCTTCTGCCCGTGATACTGGCCCTTGACCTTGAGGGCGAAGGCATAGGCCTGGGCCTCGGCGCCTTTCTCGGCCACCTTCTTCGCTTCACTTTCACCGACGATATCGCTGAACGGGATCGGCTTGCCGAGCAGTTCCACCTGCAGGTCCAGCTGGGTCTTCAGGCTCTGGTCATCGAGGGTCACGTGGCCCTTGTCGAAACCGATGGCACCGATGTCCACCGTCCAGTTGGACGGTTCGGCGTTCGGGTCCTTGGGGTCGAACTTGAAAGTCCAGTTGGCGCGCCCGTCGGCCAGGCGCTGCAACGCGGCGTCGGGCTCGGTAAGGTCGATGCGCGGAATGCTCACCCGTTGCGCCAGCAGGGCCAGAGGCGAAATGCGCAGCTCAACCCGCTTGAGGCTGACCATCTGCGGCGCCTTGGACCAGTCCGGGTTGCCCAGGGTCAGGTCCTGGGCCACCACGTGAGGCCAGGGCACCCAGGCCCGCCAGCCACCTTCGTCAGGTTCGCGTTGCCAGACCACCGACAAATCGCCATTGATCGCGAAGGGCCGGTGCAACTCCTCGGAGACCTTGGCATTGAGCGTGGGTTTGATCCGGTTCCAATCGAAGAACGCGATCACCAGTACCAGCACCGCCAGTAGCAGGATCAGGCCAGTGATGGACCAGGCGAGAATTTTACGAGTGCGCGTCATTGCACGAGGCTCCTGAAGACAACTGAGCGCCCAACCACGACGCATCGATGAACTGCCGATGGAAAAATCACCGGCCATGAAAACTACGACTGACAAAGCCTGCGCAGGTTTAATCCGGCTACCCGATCCGCTGAAAAAACCTGCTTTCCTGATCACTCGGACAGCTTTGTGTTACCTCGAGCCGCCCCTCCCTGAAGCGGCAGTGAGTCGAAAATACCCACCCTGGTGCAAAAGCAATCGGCGTTAACGCCCGAGCTAGAGCCTTCGCGGCAAACAATCAATTCCGTTGATTATTACCATTGTGTTTATGAACTTTTATATCGATTTAGCGGCGGTAACATTAGCTCCGTACCCAATTTATCGCCCTACCAAGGAGCAACCCATCATGAAACGCCAACTTTTACTGAGCCTCGCCTTATCTGTTCTGGCTGCCAACGCCTTCGCCCTGCCAGCCGCTGAACAAGCCACCCCACAGGTCAAGGCCAGCCACAGCGTGTTCACCCAGACCCTGGCCGAAGGCGGTTCGGATCGCCTGATCGAACGCAACAAAGTCGCTGCCGACGGTTATGACCGTACTCCACAAGGCCAGAGCGTTGCCGAAGACGGCTATGATCGCACCCCTCAAGGCCAGAACGTTGCCGAAGATGGCTACGACCGTACACCTCAAGGCCAGAACGTCGCCGAAGATGGCTACGACCGCACCCCACAAGGTCAAAACGTAGCTGAAGGCGGCCGTGATCGCCTGGAAGAGAAAGGCCTGGTGGAAGATGGCTACAGCCGTACACCTCAAGGTCAGACCGTTGCCGAAGGCGGTGCTGATCGCCTGGCCGAACGTCATCAAGCTGCGAGCTGAGGCCATGCTGGCCCTGGAAAAAAGCCCGATCCCTGGATCGGGCTTTGACTTTTATAGCAGCTGCATTTTTCCCCCTGCCTCTCCCGCCTGTCTCTGACAGCAGTTCGACTCCGGCAAAGTTGATTTGCTAGAGTGCGCCGCTCCCATTGAGCAAAGAACGCCCCGCCGATGCTGCCCCGCGCCGAACAGAAGCAACAGACCCGCAACGCCCTGATGGATGCCGCCCGGCACCTGATGGAGTGTGGCCGTGGGTTTGGCAGCCTGAGCCTGCGGGAAGTGGCGAAAGCCGCGGGTATCGTGCCCACCGGTTTCTACCGGCACTTCAGCGACATGGACCAACTGGGCCTGGAACTGGTCAGCGAAGTCGGCCAGACCTTTCGCGAAACCATCCGCCTGGTGCGCCACAATGAATTCGTCATGGGCGGCATCATCGATGCCTCGGTACGCATCTTCCTCGATGTAGTGGAAGCCAAGCGCTCGCAGTTCCTGTTTCTGGCCCGAGAGCAGTACGGCGGCTCACTGCCGGTTCGCCAGGCCATCGCCACCTTGCGCGAGAACATCAGTTCGGACCTCGCCGCCGACCTCACCCTGATGCCCAAGCTCCAGCACCTGGACGCCGCCGATCTCAGCGTCATGGCCGACCTGATCGTCAAAAGCGTGTTCGCCACCCTGCCCGACATCATCGATCCCCCGGCCCAGGCCCTGCCCGAACACCTCACGCCCCAGGCCAAGATCACCCAGCAACTGCGCTTCATCTTCATCGGCCTCAAGCACTGGCAAGGCCTGGGCAGCACCGAGTAACTCGCCCGCACCGCTCCCCCTTCACACTATGCGCCCCGCTCTGGGCTGCGCGTTTGCGCCTGCCTGCCCGCCGGGCACCGGATTGCAGCAAAAACATTTCCCGCGCACCAACTCAGTGCTATAAATCAGCTCAGCGCATCAATTTGTAACAAGATGAAACAAGGTTTTGCCCCTTTTTCAGGCGCAGTTCCGGCATCGAGAAAGGGTTTTCCCTCTCCACCGAGTGATTGGCAAGGCCCTTGCTCTGGCTTGTGCATCGCTCATAGCTGGAAGCTTTCCGATGCTGGTGATCCACCGCAGAACCGCCCCCCAAGCCACCTGGTCCGCCGAACTGCACCTGACTTACGAGGCCCGCAGCAAAAGCCGCCTGCGCTGTTTCAGTGCCGCCGGTGAAGACGTCGGCCTGTTTCTGGAGCGGGGCCAGCCACCGCTGCACGATGGTGAGTTCCTGGAGGCCGAGGACGGGCGCATCGTCAAGGTCTGCGCCCGCCCGGAAGCCCTGCTGCACGTCACCTGCCGCAACGCCTTCGAACTGACCCGCGCCGCCTATCACCTGGGCAACCGCCACGTGGCCCTGCAGGTGGGTGACGGCTGGCTGCGCCTGCTGGACGACTATGTGCTCAAGGCCATGCTCGAACAGCTGGGGGCCAGCACCGCGCCCCTTGAGGCACCGTTCCAGCCCGAGCATGGCGCCTATGGCGGCGGCCACCATCATTCGCGCCACGGCGATGAAGACTTCAACTATCCGCCGCGCCTGCACCAGTTCGGCGTCCGCCCATGAACCCGGCCTGGGCCCTGCTGCGCCTGGCCAGCCCGCAGTTGCCGATTGGCGGCTACAGCTATTCCCAGGGCCTGGAAATGGCCGTGGAGCAGCAGCGGGTAAATGATCAGGCCAGCGCCCGCCGCTGGATCAGCGATCAACTGCTGCTGAACCTGGCACGCTTCGAAGCACCGCTGCTGCTCGCCCACTGCCAGGCCGCAGCGGACCAGGACTGGGCCCGCTTGCAGCAGTTGAGCGAGGAACATCGGGCCAGCCGCGAAACCCGCGAGCTTTACCAGGAAAGCCGGCAGATGGGTTATTCCCTCAAGCAACTGCTGGAGGGTTTGCCGGAACTGGACAGCGATGCCAGGGAACTGCTGACGCACCAGGACGAACCACACCTGGCCCTGGGCTGGGCCCTGGCGGCACGGGCCTGGGGCATCAGCCCGGCGGACGCCCTGGCCGCCTGGCTGTGGAGCTGGCTGGAGAACCAGCTGGCGGTGCTGATGAAGACCCTGCCCCTGGGCCAGCAGGCCGCCCAGCGCCTGACCAGCGAGCTGCTGCCACTGTTGCAGCAAGCCCAGCACCACGCCGCGAACCTTGACCCCAACCATCATGGCAGCGCCGCTTTCGGCCTGTCCCTGGCGAGCATGGCCCACGAGCGCCAGTACAGCCGCCTGTTCCGTTCCTAGGAGAAACTCATGAACGCACAACCTCTGCGCGTCGGCATCGGCGGCCCGGTGGGCTCCGGTAAAACCGCCCTGACCCTGGCCCTGTGCCTGGCCCTGCGCGAGCGCTACAACCTGGCGGTGGTGACCAACGATATCTACACCCGCGAAGACGCCGACTTCCTGGTACGCAATGAGGCCCTGGCGCCGGAACGGATCATCGGCGTGGAAACCGGCGGCTGCCCGCACACCGCGATCCGCGAAGACGCCTCGATCAATCTGGAAGCGGTGGACCAGTTGAACCGGCGCTTTCCCGGGCTCGACCTGATCCTGGTGGAGTCCGGCGGCGACAACCTCTCGGCCACCTTCAGCCCCGAACTCTCCGATCTGACCATCTATGTGATCGACGTTTCCGCCGGTGACAAGCTGCCGCGCAAGGGCGGTCCGGGCATCTGCAAATCCGACCTGCTGGTGATCAACAAGATCGACCTGGCGCCGCTGGTGGGAGCCTCCCTGGAGATGATGAACAGCGATACCCAGCGCATGCGCGGCGGCAAGCCGTTCGTCTTCAGCAACCAGAAAACCGGCCAGGGCCTGGCGGACATCATCGCCTTCATCGAACGCCAGGGCCTGCTCACCGCTGCCTGATCCCCGAACCCAATCCGCTCAACAAGGAAAGCCACTCCATGACCCTAAAACGCATCCTCGGGGCCCTGGCCCTGCTGCTGACCCCGGCCCTGGCCTTCGCCCACCCGGGCCATGGCGACAACGGCCTGATGGCCGGTATCAGCCACCCCATCAGCGGCCTCGACCACCTGCTGGCCATGCTCGCTGTCGGCCTGTGGGCCGCCCAGCAGCAAGGCGCCGCGCGCTGGGCGCTGCCTTGCACCTTCGTCGGCACCATGCTGATCGGTGGTGTGCTGGGCTTCGAGGGCCTGGAGTTGCCGGCCCTGGAAAGCGGCATCGCCGCCTCGGTATTGGCCCTGGGCCTGGCCGTGGCCCTGGCCGTGCGCCCGCCCCTGAGCCTGGCGATTGCCGCCACCGCGCTGTTTGCCCTGTTCCATGGCGTGGCCCACGGCCTGGAACTGCCGGACATGTCCAGCCCCTGGGCCTATGCCATGGGTTTCGTGGCCGCTACCGCTGCCTTGCATGCCGCCGGTTATGCCGTGGTACGGGTACTGCCTCAGGCGGCAGCGCCGCTGGTGCGCCTGGCCGGTGCGGCCTCGGCCGCTACGGGCGTGTGGTTGCTGGCAGGCTGATCCCTGCTTCATCTGCAGGAGCCGGCGTGCCGGCGAAGGCGGTCTTGCGGGCCGCGTTCGCAGGCAAGCCAGCTCCTGCAAGACTGAGGTGATCTTTGGGCCGCCTTCGCTGGCAAGCCAGCTCCTGCCAGCAGGTCGTACTCGGCGGGCAAGCCGCCTTGTGGGGCTTCTCTGGTAACATGTCGCGCATTCAAAACTGCCGTGACGACGCCAGCCAATGCCCGATGTATCCCGCTCCGCCACCTCGCCTGAATCGAGCGCTCTGTTCAACGCCATGCAGCAGCATTTCCACAAGGTGATAGTGCCGCTGTGGCAAGGCCCGGGCTGGAATCCGCAGTTGGCGCTGCCCTATGAGGCGCTGGACGCCGAGCATCGGCCGCTGCCGCCGCAGCGCTATCGAGCCATGGCCTGTGCCCGGCAGTTGTATCTGTTCTCCCAATTGATCGGCGATGCCGCCGCGCCCTTTGCCCAGGAGCGCGCCGCCGCGCTGTTCCGCTCGCTGCAGCGGCACTTTCACGACGCCGAGCACGGCGGCTGGTTCTACAGCATCGACCCCGAAGGCGCGCCGCTGGATAGGCGCAAGGACCTCTACACCCACGCCTTCATCCTCTTCGCCTGCGCTCACTACTGGGCCAAGGTCCGCGAGCCGCTGGTGGAGTCGGTGCTCAACGCCGCCCTGGAAGTGGTAGCCCAGCGCTTCGCCCGCGGCGACGGGCTCTACGAAGCCAGCCTCGCCGAGGACTGGTGCATATTGGGTTCGGGGCCGCTGCAGAATCCACTGATGCACCTGGCCGAAGCCTTTCTCGCGATCCTGGCCGTACGCGAGGACGCTGCGGTGCAAGCCGCGTTGCTGGAACTGTGCCAGGCCATGCAGCAGCAGTTCATCGACCCGCAGCACGGGGTGATGATGGAGAAGCCCCTGGGAGCTGTGGATAACTGGTTCGAGCCGGGGCACCAGTTCGAGTGGTACTTCCTGCTGGCCTCGTCACAGTTACTGCGCGGCAGCGCCCTGCACTCTTCCGTGGAACGAGCCTTCGCCTTCACCGAGCAACTGGGAGTCGAGCCCGAGAGCGGCGCCGTGTGCGCCATGCTCGAACTGCCGCCCCGAGCCGGCGTCAAGGACGCCACCCAGCGTATCTGGGCCCAGGCCGAATACCTGCGTGCCCTGACCTTGCGCCCGGCTGGCCAGGCGCCCTTGCTGCGTCAGCTAAAGGCGCTGCAAGCGCATTTCCTGCATGCAGGGGGCTGGAATGAATGCCTGGATGCCAGCGGCGCGGTCAGCCGGCGGGATATGCCCTCGACCACGCCTTATCACCTGGCGACCTGCTATCGCGGGCTGGCGGAATATTTTGCCTGAGGCCCTTCCCCGGCAAGCCGGCTCCTACGCGGTGTTGTAGGAGCCGGCTTGCCGGCGAAACAGGCGCCGCCCATCAAGCGATCCACTTGCGATCCCCGGTAAAGCTGATGGTCAGCCAGCGTGCTGCGTCGGCCTCTCCCAACTGGCTGGAAATCTCCTCGCGCAAGCTGTCCAGAGTCGCCACATCCTGCAGCGGATAGTGCGCCGGCAGGACGATATGGATCTCGATGAACCGCGCCCGACCGTGCTTCTGCACGTAGCTGATGTAGTCGTCGAAACCATGGGCAGCCTTGGCCTGCTCCATCACATTGCGGACCTTTTCGTCCAACTGGTCCGGGGCGATCCCCAGCACATCACGCAGGGCCGGGCGCAGGATCTTCAGCGCCGGCGGCAACATGCTCAGGGCCAGCAGGATCAGGATCGCCGGGTCGACATACACCGCCCACTGGCCGTGCCCGTACTGCTTGAGCAGCAAGGCGATGATGAAGCTCACCAGCAGCCCCACCGATAGCATCGCGTCCACCAGCCAGCTGATGTTGTCGAACTGGATCAGCGACGACTTGAGCTTGCGGTTACGCCGGCGCACGTAGAAGAAGTAGGCGAACTCCGCCACGGCGAAAAACGCTGCATAGAAAATCACCAGCCCCAGCTCGACCTCGCGGCCACCGTTGATGATGCCGAACACCCCATTGAGGAAGGCGTAGATGGCGATCAGCATCAGGAAGCTGCCTTCGATCAGCAGCACCATGGGTTCCAGGTGCCAGAAGCCGAACTGGAAACGGTGGTTGCTTTCCTTGGCGATCAGCTTGGCGGTGATCAGCATCAGGACCTTGATGAAGGTGGCGATCAGCGAAAAAAATCCATCGAACAGGATGGATTGGGCGCCAGAAACAAAACCCGTGACGATACCGGCGATCGCCACGGCGAACATCAGTACGGTCGATTGTTTGAGCAGAGCCTGCTCACCTCGGTTACTCACGATTCCTCCTATCGAACTTCAAAAACGCCGCCTCGTGTGAGGCAGCGGCGAAATTTCTGGCGGGAATTCTAACCTGTCAGGGCTGACCACAAGCTGAAACGAATCAGCTTATGTGTATCCGAGTACAACTGTAGCCGCTGCCGAGCGATGGCGAGGCTGCGACCGCCTCCGCAGGAGGCGCAAGATCTTGCGGGCGCTGGAGGGCCCTGCGGCCCTGTCGCAGCCTGCGGCAGCGGCTACAGGGGGCTCATGACTTGGCGTTGCGTTCGATGGCGAAACCGGCCCAGGTCTGGCTCACAGGCATCAGCTCCAGGCTGTTGATGTTGACGTGTGCCGGGGTATTGAGCACCCAGAAAATGGTGTCGGCGATGTCCTCGGGCTGGATTGGCTCGGCCCCGGCGTAGGTGGCGTCGTAGCGTGCCTGGTCACCGGCGAAGCGCACCAGGGAGAACTCGCTTTCGCACAGCCCCGGCTCGATGTTGGTGACGCGCACGCCGGTGCCCTGCAGGTCGCAGCGCAGGTTCAGGGAGAACTGTTTGACGAAGGCCTTGCTCGCGCCATAGACGTGGCTGCCCGGGTACGGGTAGTTGCCGGCGATGGAGCCCAGGTTGACGATGCCTGCGCCGCGGCCATGGGCGATCAACCGTGGCAGCAGCAGGCGGGTGCTGTACATCAGGCCCTTGATGTTGGTGTCGACCATGGTGTCCCAGTCATCCAGGTCGCACTTGGGCGCCGGGTCCACGCCCAGGGCCAGGCCGGCGTTGTTGATCAGCCCGCGCAGCTTGCTGAACGAAGGCGGCAACTGGGCGATGGCCTCTTCCATAGCTTTGCGGTCGCGCACATCGAGCACCAGGCCATGCACCTCGGTCTGTTTGGACAGCTCCGCGCACAGGGCGCTGAGGCGCTCCTCGCGGCGGCCGGTCAGTACCAGGGACCAGCCGGCTGCGGCAAAGCGCCGGGCGCAGGCTTCGCCAAAACCGGAAGTCGCGCCCGTAATGAACAGTGTGGAAGTCATGGTGTTCTCCTTGCTGGGTGGCGAGCCGCCGTTTCGATAAAAAACGCTTCGCAGCATGCCCGGGCCGGCTCCTACCGGCAACCGCGCCGTTGGCCGTAAAGAGCCGCAAGCGGTGAGCGCGCCCGATGCTCGCTGTACAAAAAACACTCACCAGGCGCCAAGCCACGGGTTACATGGCCTGCAGCCATGTGCACGCACCTTATCCACAGGCCGGTCCACAGTCTTTGGGGGCAAGTGCAAAGGGCTGAAAGCCGCTATCCACAGGGCCTGCGCGGGTCCAGCAGAAGTTTTTTGCTTGACCCGGACCGCGGGTCCATGCAGCCGGCCCGGGCAAAGATGACCGCACGGTCAAGGTTGACAAGGCCAGAGGCCAGTAACTACGCCGCTCAGAGCCGTCTTTCCAGAGTTTAATCACAGACTTATCCACAGGCTTATCCCAACCCTTTTCCAGGTACAGCTGCGACAATAAAAAGGTTGACAAGCGCACCTTCAGCTCCCACAAAAAGCACCGATCAAAAAACAACCAATCGCCTGCAAGCCACGTGGTTAAAGGCTTGCAGCCAGCTACACCCACGTTACCCACAGCCCGCTCCACAGCAAACGGGGACAAGTCAAAACAGTGGAAAAACAACTGTTTGCAGCGTCTTTATGCCGCGTTAAAGCAGCTTGCCAGGAATGTTTTCCACAATTACCGGACACAGGCTTGGTGCAGGCGCAAAGCGCCAGTCGGCGCTCGGTGAAATCAGAAAGGCGGTCAGGCGGCCCCCTTCGCTGGCAAGCCAGCGCCTACAGGGGAGGACGGGATGGGGTGGGCATAACAATGCCCCGGCGGCGCGGGCCGGCGGGGCATGCTTTATCCACAGAGCGGACGGTCAGTGGCCGCCCAGGTAAGCGTTGCGCACCTCCTCGTTGACCAGCAGTTCCTTGCCGGTGCCGCTCAGGCGGATCTCGCCGTTGACCATCACGTAGGCGCGGTCCGAGAGCTTCAGCGCGTGGTTGGCGTTCTGCTCCACCAGGAAGATGGTCATGCCGGTGGCCGCCAACTCCCTCAAGGTGGCGAAGATCTGCTTCACCACGATCGGCGCCAGGCCCAGGCTCGGCTCATCCAGCAGCAGCAACTTGGGCCGGCTCATCAATGCCCGGGCAATGGCCAGCATCTGCTGCTCGCCGCCAGACATGGTCATGGCCCGCTGGGTACGCCGTTCCTTGAGCCGGGGAAACAGCTCGAACATGCGCTGCATGTCCTCATTGGCGTACTTGTCGCCAATGGGGATGGTGCCCATCAGCAGGTTTTCCTCCACGGTCATGTCGGGGAACACCCGGCGCCCTTCCGGGGACTGGGCGATACCGTTGGAGGCGATGTAGTGGGACGACTTATGGGTGATGTCCACACCGCGATAGAGAATCTGCCCGGACTCCGCCCGGGGCTGGCCGAAGATCGACATCAGCAGGGTCGACTTGCCGGCGCCGTTGGAGCCGATCAGGCTCACGGTTTCCCCTTCGTTGATGTGCAGCGAGACTTTCTTCAGGGCCTGGATCGGGCCGTAGTACACGTCCAGGTCCTTGAGTTCGAGGATAGGTTGAGTCATGCCAGTTCCTCTTCGTCGGCACCCAGGTAGGCGGCAATCACTTTCGGATCATTGCGGATCGCCTCCGGGCCGCCCTCGGCGATCACGTTGCCGTGGTCGAGCACCACGATGTGGTCGGAAATACTCATCACCATGCCCATGTCGTGTTCGATCAGCACCACGGTCAGGTCGTGCTCGTCGCGCAGCAGCCGGATCATCGCGCTCAGCGCTTCGGTTTCCTGGGGGTTGAGGCCGGCGGCCGGCTCGTCGAGGCAGATGATCTGCGGCCGGGTGCACATGGCCCGGGCGATCTCCAGGCGCCGTTGCTGGCCGTAGGACAACTCGCCGGCCAGGCGGTTGGCGCAGTCCACCAGGTCCACCACCTCCAGCCAGTAGAAGGCATGGTCCAGGGCGGCGCTTTCCGCCTTGCGGTAGCCCTTGGTGTTGAGGATGCCCGCCAGCAGGTTGCGGTTGACCCACATGTGCTGGGCCACCAGCAGGTTTTCCACCACGGACATTTCCTTGAACAGGCGAATGTTCTGGAAGGTCCGCGCCAGCCCGGCGCGGTTCACCAGGTGGGTGCCGCCGAACATCTTGTAGTACAGGCGGCTGGCGAAGCTTTTCGGCGAGACGAAGTCGGTGGCGCGAAAGGGCTCGCCCAGGAGCTTGATGACGTTGGTCTGCCGGCCCCGGGTATTGAGCTCGATGCGCCCGCCGGAGGCCTTGTAGAAGCCGGTCAGGCAGTTGAACACCGTGGTCTTGCCGGCGCCGTTGGGGCCGATCAGGGCGAAGATCGAGTTGCGCTTGACCTTCAGGCTGACGTCGCTGAGGGCCTTGATGCCACCGAAGTGCATCATCAGGTTTTCGACCGAAAGAATGTATTCGCTCATGGCGCGTTCCCCTCAGTCAGAGCACCTTTGCGTGGAGTGACGCCGGTGCGGCTGATGCGGATCAGCCCTCGCGGTCGCCAGATCATCATCAACACCATGAGAATGCCGAACAGCAGCACCCGGTACTCGGAGAAGCTGCGCAGCAACTCCGGCGCCACAGTCAGCACGAAGGCCGCGATCACCACGCCCACCGTCGAGCCCATGCCCCCCAGCACCACGATGGCCAGGATCAGCGCCGATTCGAAGAAGGTGAACGACGACGGGTTGACGAAGCCCTGGTAGCTGGCGAAGAACACCCCGGCCAGCCCGGCGGTGGAAGCACCGATGGTGAAGGCCGAGAGTTTGACCAGCACATGGTTCAGGCCCATGGCGCGGCAGGCGATCTCGTCTTCACGCAGGGCTTCCCAGGCCCGCCCCACGGGCATGCGGGTCAGCCGGTGCTTGATGTAGAGCACCAGCAGCACCACCAGGAACAGCACGATGTAGATGAACAGGAATTTCAGGTTGGGGTTGTATTCCAGGCCGAAGAACTCATGAAACGGCACCCCGCCGTCCTTGGCCTTGCGGCCGAACTCCAGGCCCAGGAAAGTCGGCGACGGCACCGGCATGCCGTTGGGGCCACCGGTGAAGGACAGCCAGTTATTGAGCACCAGGCGGATGATCTCGCCGAAGCCCAGGGTCACGATGGCCAGGTAGTCGCCGTGCATCCTCAGCACCGGGAAGCCCAATATGCACCCCGCCAGGGCCGCGGCAATCGCCGCCAGGGGCAGCACGGTCCAGAAGCCCAGGCCCAGGTACTGGTAACCCAGGGCCAGGCCGTAGGCGCCGATGGCGTAGAACGCCACGTAACCCAGGTCCAGCAGGCCCGCCAGCCCCACCACGATGTTCAGCCCCAGGCCCAGCAGTACGTAGATCAACCCGAGAATGACCACGGTCAGCAGGTACTTGTTGGCGAAGAACGGAAACACGATGGCGATCACGATCAGGGCCGGGATGATCCAGCGCAGCCGCGACTTGTAGTCCGGCGCCAGCACATGCACGCCGGAGCCGGTGCTTTCAAAGCCCTGGAGAATCTTCAGGCCCTTGGGGGTTTGCAGGAACAGGCTCAGGGCCAGCCGGCCGGCCATGACAATGGCTACCAGCCAGGCCACGCGAGTCGGCTGCAGGTTGAAACTGTAGCCATCGAGCACCACACCCACGATGGGGCCAAACACGATCAGCGAGATCAGCCCGGCCAGCACGGCGTCGATGACGCTCTTTTTGATATCAATCGGTTTATTGGCAGCAGACATACTTACACCTTCGCCACGAGTGGGCGACCCAGCAGGCCTTGGGGACGGAAGATCAGGATCAGCACCAGCAGCGAGAAACTGAACACGTCTTTGTAGTCGGAGTTGATCAAGCCGGAGAACAGCGACTCGGAGATGCCGAGGATGATTCCGCCGAGCATCGCCCCAGGCAGCGAGCCGATGCCGCCGAGTACCGCCGCGGTGAACGCCTTGATGCCGATGACGAAGCCGGCATAGAAGTCGAACGTGCCGTAGTTCATGGTGATCAGCACCCCGGCCAGGGCCGCCATGGCCGCGCCGATGACGAACACGTAGGAGATCACCCGGTCGGTGTTGATGCCGAGGATCGAGGCCATCTTGCGGTCTTGCTGGGTGGCCCGGCACATACGCCCGAGCTTGGTGTACTTGATGATGTAGGTGAGCAGTGCCATGCCGGCGAACGCCGCAACCAGGATGAAGATCTTGGTGTAGGTGAGCTGCACGAAGCCTGTGCCGATATCGACTTTCCAGGCCCCGGCCAGCAGGGTCGGAACCCCTTGCTGCTTGGCGCCTTGGCTGATCTGCGCGTAGTTCTGCAGGATCAGTGAAATGCCGATGGCGCTGATCAGCGGTGCCAGTCGGGTGGAGTTGCGCAGGGGTTTGTAGGCCACACGCTCGATGACCCAGCCATAGATCCCCGTCACCACGACGGTGAAGATCAACGTGCCGAGAATGAGTAGCGGGAAGGATTCAATGCCGAAATAGGCCAGCAGAGCCAGACTGATTGCCGCGAGGTAGGCGGAAATCATGTAAACCTCGCCGTGGGCGAAGTTGATCATGCCGATGATGCCATAGACCATTGTGTAGCCGATGGCGATCAGACCGTAGACGGACCCGAGGGTCAGCCCATTGATCAGTTGCTGCAGGAAAATACCATCCATAACGCAATCTCACGGACTTGAGAGACTGCACAGGCCGTCGACGCCGGACAGGGATCACCCGTCTGCGCAACACGTCCGTTGTGCAGCTCTACGAGAAAAGGCAAGTACTGCACGAGCAGGGACCGGTACCAGGGGGTGGTACCGGCCCGTTCGGACTCATGTCACTTCTGTTTTTCCAGCTGGTGGTACTTGCCGTCCTTGTCCCACTGATAGACCACGTAGTCGGAAACCTTGAGGTCACCCTTGGCGTCCCAGGACTTCTCGCCCATCACGGTTTTCACCGGATTGGCCTTGAGCCATTTGGCCGCATCTTCGCCCTTGTTGGACTTGGCGCCGCCGAAGCCGGCCGCCAGGGCCTGGATCGAGGCATAAGCGTACAGGGTATAGCCCTCAGGCTCGGTGCCGGCCTTGCGGAAGGCATCCACCACGGCCTTGCTGTCCGGCAGCAGGCGCGGGTCGGCGCCGAAGGTCATGTACACGCCGTCAACGTATTGCGGGCCACCGGCGGTGGTCACCAATTCGTCGGTAACGATGCCGTCGTCGGACATGAACTTGACGTCCTTCAGGCCCTGCTCGCGCAGTTGGCGTACCAGCGGACCGGCTTCCGGATGCAGGCCGCCGAAGTACACCACGTCGGCGCCGGCGGCGCGGATCTTGGTCACCACGGCGCTGAAGTCTTTCTCGCCACGGGTCAGGCCCTCGTACAGCACCGGGGTCACGCCGCGCCTGGTCAACTGTGCCTTGGTGGCATCCGCCAGGCCCTGGCCGTAGGTGTCCTTGTCGTGCAGCACCACGACTTTCTTGCCCTTGAGCACATCGATGATGTAGTCACCGGCGACGATGCCCTGCTGGTCGTCACGCCCGCACATACGGAACATCGCGGAGAGGCCACGCTCGGTGACCTGGGGGTTGGTGGAGCCCGGGGTGATGGCAATCACACCGGCGTCGCTGTACACCTCGGAAGCCGGAATGGTCGACGAGGAGCAGAAGTGCCCGACCACGCCGGCCACCTTGTCCTGGTCCACCAGGCGGTTGGCCACTGCCACCGCCTGCTTGGGTTCACAGGCGTCATCGCCCTTGACCAGGACGATCTTCTCGCCGTTGACCCCGCCCTTGGCGTTGATCTCGTCAGCCGCTGCCTGTGCACCCTTCATGTACTGCTCGCCAAATGCCGCGTTGGCGCCTGTCATGGGACCCGCTACACCGATCTTCAGGTCGGCTTGAGCAAACGCAGAAACACCCAGCGCAGTTGCCACTGCGAGGGCCAGAAAGCCTTTCTTGTAAAACGTCTGGGACATGAGGTGGTGCTCCAAGGTTTTTTTAGTTGGCACTGCGACTTCACTAAGGTTGCTCAGAGCAAGCGCCGTGCCAGTGGTTTTTTATTCTGAAAAAAGTCGCTGTCTTATTGTTATTTCGACTGTTTCGAGCCCTTTTTTATTGGGCGTGCAACCGTCTAAACCGCGGAAGGTAAAACCCTGCTTTTTAATGGGCGCAACCCATGCGTGCCATCATTGCAACCGCGACACAATTCAACGTGCAACCCTGCTGTAACAGCTCGCGTCACCGAACTGCACACTGCTGGTGCGAGACTGCTACGAGCCGCACCATTACAGGCTAGTCGCTGCATCGAAAAGCGTCGTCGGCCGCCCACTATTTCCTTGTTCAGATCACAATTCGCAGGCACTGGCCCGCGTGGTAGAGGGAGAAGCCGGCTTCGTACAGGCAACTGCGCAAGCCCACGCCGGCCAGGGGCTGCATGGCTGCGAAGGGGATCGGCAGGGCCTGGGGGTCGCCGTTGCACAGGTAGTCGGCGAAGGCCTTGCCCACCACGGTTCCGGTGGTCACGCCCCGGCCGTTGTAACCGGTGACAGCCACCAGGCCCGGGGCCGGCTCGAACAGGCGCATCAGGTGGTCGGGGGTGAAGGCGATGCAGCCGGTCCAGGTGCATTCCCACTCCACCGGCTTGAGGTACGGGAAGTAATGCTGCTGTACGCGGTCGGCCCAGGCCTTGAGGAACCACAAGGGCTTCTGGCTGCCATTGCCCAGGCTGCCCAGCAACAGGCGGCCCTCGGCATCCCGGCGGATGCTGCTGAGCACCTGTCGGGTATCCCAGGAGCCCTGGCCCCCGGGCAGGATCTGCCGGGCCGCTTCTTCGGTCAGGGGCGCGGAAGCCACCTGGTAGTAGTAGCCGGGGAAGAAGTTGCGCCGCAGCTCGGTCCAGTCGCCTTCGGTGTAGGCGTTGGAGGCGATCACCACCTGCTCGGCCAGCACCGAGCCCTGCTCGGTCTGCACCGACCAGCGCTGGCCCTGGCGCTCCAGGCGGGTGACCGGGGAATGGTCGAACAGACGCCCGCCCAATTCCGTCGCCGCCCTGGCCAGGCCGCTGACGTAAGCCATGGGGTTGAGGGTTCCCGCCCGCCGGTCGAGCAGGGCCGCGGCAATCTTGCGAGTGCCGGTGGCCGCCTCGCACGCCGCGCCGCTCAGCAACTCCACGGGGGCCCCGCGACGTTTCCACTGTTCTTCACGGCTGCGCAGATCGGCCTCGCCCCGGGCGTTGTGGGCCATGTGCAAAGTGCCTTCGCGGCGCAGCTGGCAATCGATGTGGTACTTGTCCACCAGGCTGAACACCAATGACGGCGCCGCGCCGAGCATGCGGTTGAGCTGGCTGCCCACCTGCTCGCCGAAACCGGCCTCGATCTCGTCCGGCGGGATCCACATGCCGGCGTTCACCAGCCCGACGTTGCGCCCTGAACCGCCGTGCCCCGCGCGGTGGGCTTCGACCACACAGACCCGCTTGCCCTGCTCCAGCAAATGCACGGCGGCCGACAGCCCGGTGAAGCCGGCGCCGATGATGCACACATCCGCCGTCAGCTCGCCCTTGAGCGGCGCTCTGTCAGGCCGTTGCGGGGTGAGTGTTTCCCACAGACATTGTTCTTGTAGCGCCATTGCCAGACTCCGAAATCAACGAACCACAGACGCTGAAACGCACTTGCCGCTGTTCGCCAACAAGCTGGCTCCTACAAACCTCCCCGTAGGAGCGAGCGTGCTCGCGAAAAGACTCAATCGAAGGTGATGCCCTGGGCCAGCGGCAGCTCCCGGGAGTAGTTGACGGTGTTGGTCTGGCGCCGCATGTAGCCGCGCCAGGCATCGGAGCCGGATTCGCGACCGCCACCGGTTTCCTTCTCGCCGCCGAAGGCGCCGCCGATCTCTGCGCCGCTGGGGCCGATGTTGACGTTGGCGATGCCGCAGTCGCTGCCCACCGCCGACATGAACTGCTCGGCTTCACGCACGTCGGTGGTGAAGATGCAGGACGACAGGCCCTGAGGCACGGCGTTGTTCAGGCGCAGCGCTTCTTCGAAGTCGTTGTAGCCGATCACATAGAGGATCGGCGCGAAGGTTTCGCTGCACACCACCTCGCTCTGCTCGGGCATTTCGACGATGGCCGGCGACACGTAGTAGGCGTTGGGGAACTGGTCCTGCAACTGGCGCTGGCCGCCGAAGACCCGGCCGCCCTCGCTCAGGGCCTGCTCCAGGGCATCCTGCATGGCCTCGAAACTGTGCTTGTCGATCAGCGGGCCGATCAGGTTGCCTTCCAGCGGATGGCCGATGCGCACCTTGGAATAGGCCGTCTTGAGGCGGCTGATGATTTCCTCTTTCACCGACTCGTGGGCAATCAGGCGACGCAGGGTGGTGCAACGCTGGCCGGCGGTACCCACGGCGCTGAACAGGATGGCGCGCACCGCCATGTCCAGGTCGGCGCTGGGGCCGAGAATCATGGCATTGTTGCCCCCCAGTTCGAGAATGCTGCGGGCAAAACGCGCGGCCACCTTGGGCGCCACTTCGCGGCCCATACGGGTACTGCCGGTGGCGCTGATCAGGGCCACCCGCGGATCGTCCACCAGGGCGGCACCGGCATCACGGCCGCCGATGATCACCTGGCTCAGGTATTCGGGAGCATCCTGGAAGTTCTTCAACACGCGCTCCAGCAGCGCCTGGCAGGCCAGGGCGGTGAGCGGGGTCTTTTCCGAGGGTTTCCAGATCACCGGGTTGCCGCAGACCAGCGCCAGGGTGGTGTTCCAGGCCCAGACCGCTACCGGGAAGTTGAAGGCGCTGATCACCCCGACAACCCCCAGGGGATGCCAGGTTTCACGCATGTGGTGGCCCGGGCGCTCGGAGGCGATGGTCAGGCCGTAGAGCTGGCGCGACAGGCCGACGGCGAAGTCGCAGATGTCGATCATTTCCTGCACTTCCCCCAGGCCTTCCTGGGTGATCTTGCCGGCTTCCCAGGACACCAGCTCCCCCAGGTCGGCCTTGTACTCGCGCAGCACCTCGCCGAATTGCCGCACCAGCTCACCGCGACGGGGTGCCGGCACCTTGCGCCACAGGGCGAATGCATGCTCTGCGCGACTGACCTGCTGCTCCACCTCGGCGGCGCCCTGCCAGTTCACCGCGGCGATCCGGCTGCCGTCGATGGGCGAGTGCACAGGCTGGGTGCCCGACTGGTACAGGGCCGGGTTGACACCCAGACGATCAAGCAATGCGGCAACCATGGGGTTACTCCTTACAGATGAAAGCGAAAGAACCAGGCCGCTGCGACGGCCATCAAGGCTAGTAGTTGTAGCTGGCCCGAGACTTGCCAACAAACGACCTTTAAGCGAGATATCATTCCGTTTATTCATGCTGAGCCGCTCGCTGGCACCCATAAGAACAAGGACCACCCATGCTCAACAAACGCTACTTGCCGTCGATCACCGCCCTGCAGTGCTTCGAGGCCGTGACCCGGCACCTGAGCTTCACCCGTGCGGCCGAAGAGCTCAACCTGACCCAGAGCGCGGTGAGCAAGCAAGTGGCGCAACTGGAAGAGCTGCTGCAACACCTGCTGTTTCGTCGGGTACGGCGGCGCCTGCAACTGACTCCGGCCGGCGACCTGTACCTGGTGGAGGTGCGCAAGATCCTCACCCAGGTGGAGATGTCTACCCATTACCTGCGTTCCTACGGCGGCGAGACCGAAGTCCTACGAGTCTCCACGCCTTACACTTTTGGCGCCCGCTGGCTGGTGCCGCGCCTCAAGGGCTGGCGACTGCGCCACCCGCACATCCACCTGGACCTGTGCAATGAGCAAGAGCCTGACGAACTGCTCCAGGGCCATGCCGACCTGGCCTTCTACTTTGGCCAGGGTTCACGCCCCGGCACCGAGAGCCTGAAGCTGTTCAGCGAAGAGCTGGTGGCGGTCTGCGCCCCTGACAGCCTGCCCGCCGAGCCCTTGACCGACCCCAGGCAACTCACTGAACTGGTGCTGTTGCAGAACGCTTCACGGCCCCAGGGCTGGCACGAATGGTTCGACCAACAGGGCTACCAGACCGAGCACAGCTACCACGGCCCACGCTTCGAAACCTTCTATATGTGCATTCGTGCGGCCCAGGTCGGCTGCGGGGTCGCCCTGCTGCCACGTTTTCTGGTGGAAGAAGAACTGGCTGAAGGCAAGCTGGTGATCGCCTGGGAATACGCCATGCCCAGCCAGGACGCCTATTACCTGGCCTACCCCGAACACTCGGCGGAAGTGCCCAAGGTCCGGGACTTCGTGCGCTGGATGCTCGAACACAACGACTCGCCCCTCCCGTAGGAGCCGGTTTGCCGGCGATGGGGCCCTTGAGCCCTGCTCAAGACTGAAGATCCGTTCGCTGGCAAGCCAGCTCCTACGGCCGGAGAATGGCCCGCCACAAAAAACACTGGCAAAGCGCTGCGCGTCTATGCGCCACTAGCGCCTTCATTGAAAGAGCTGAATGCCGCACTTGTCCGTCGCGGCCAGCATGGAGATTCCCGTTATGAGCGAGAGTGTGTTTGCCGATCGCATCGTGCAGAACCTGCTCGACACCGACTTCTACAAACTGACCATGATGCAGGCGGTGCTGCACAACTACCCCAACGTCGAGGTGGAATGGGAGTTTCGTTGCCGTAACAGCGAGGACCTGCGGCCCTATCTGGCAGAGATCCGCTACCAGTTCGAGCGCCTGGCGGAACTGAGCCTGAGCGCCGACCAGTTGGGCTTTCTCGAACGAATCAGCTTCCTCAAGCCGGATTTCCTGCGCTTTCTCGGGCTGTTTCGCTTCAACCTGCGCTACGTGCATACCGGCATCGAGGACGGCGAGCTGTTTATCCGCCTGCGCGGCCCCTGGCTGCACGTGATCCTGTTCGAAGTGCCGATGCTGGCCATCATCAGCGAGGTGCGCAACCGCTACCGCTATCGCGAGATCCAGCTGGTCCAGGCCCGCGAGCAGCTGTACCGCAAGTTCGACTGGCTGACCGCCAACGCCAGCAGCGAAGAACTTTCCGAGCTGCAAGTGGCGGATTTCGGCACCCGCCGACGCTTTTCCTACCGAGTCCAGGAAGAAGTAGTGAACGTGCTCAAGCACGATTTCCCCGGACGTTTTGTCGGCACCAGCAACGTGCACCTGTCCCGGGAACTGAACATGAAACCCCTGGGCACCATGGCCCACGAATGGATCATGGCCCACCAGCAACTGGGGCCGCGGCTGATCGACAGCCAGATCGCCGCCCTCGACTGCTGGGTCCGCGAATACCGTGGCTTGCTGGGCATCGCCCTGACGGATTGCATCACCACCGATGCCTTCCTCGGCGATTTCGACCTGTTCTTCGCCAAGCTGTTCGACGGCCTGCGCCACGACTCCGGCGACCCGATCCTCTGGGCAGAAAAGGCCATCGCCCACTACCACAAGCTGGGCATCGATCCGATGAGCAAGACCCTGGTGTTCTCCGACAGCCTGAGCCTGCCGCGCGCCCTGGAAATATTCCGTGCGCTGCGGGGGCGGATCAATGTCAGCTTCGGCATCGGCACCAACCTGACCTGTGACATTCCCGGTGTCGAGCCGATGAGCATCGTGCTTAAAATGGCTGCCTGCAATGGCCAGCCCGTCGCCAAGATCTCCGATGAAGCGGGCAAGACCCATTGCAAGGATCCGAACTTCGTCGCTTACTTGCGCCACGTTTTCCAAGTACCTGCCCAACCTGGCAAGGAGTGAATCATGCAAGCCGTACAGCGTGAGATTGCGCAGCAGCTCAAGGTCCAAGCACCTTTTCCCGACCACGCCGCCCTTGAGGCAGAAATCGCCCGGCGCATCCGCTTCATCCAGGACTGCCTGGTCAATTCCGGGCTCAAGTCCCTGGTGCTGGGTATCAGCGGCGGCGTCGACTCCCTGACCGCCGGCCTGCTGGCCCAACGGGCGATGCGTGAATTGCGCGAACGCAGCGGGGACGATGGCTACCGCTTCATTGCCGTGCGCCTGCCCTATGAGACCCAGTTCGACGAGCACGATGCCCAGGCCTCGGTGGACTTCATCAACCCTGACGAACGCCACACCGTGAACATCGGCCCGGCGGTCAGGGCCCTGGCCAACGAAGTGGCGGCCTTCGAGGGGCAGCACGCGGTGTCCCGGGATTTCGTCCTCGGCAACACCAAGGCGCGGATGCGCATGGTGGCCCAGTACACCATCGCCGGCGCCGCCCATGGCCTGGTGATAGGTACCGACCACGCCGCCGAAGCGGTGATGGGTTTCTTTACCAAGTTCGGTGACGGCGCCTGCGACCTGGCGCCCCTGAGCGGCCTGGTGAAAAACCAGGTGCGCTCCATTGCCCGCTATTTCGGCGCGCCGGAGTCCCTGGTGGAAAAAGTCCCTACCGCCGACCTCGAAGACCTGTCGCCGGGCAAGCCGGACGAAGCGTCCCACGGCGTCACCTACGCCGAGATCGACGCCTTCCTGCATGGCCAGCCGGTACGTGAGGAAGCCTTCAAGATCATCTGCGACACCTACCGCAAGACCCATCACAAACGCGTCATGCCCTTCGCCCCATGACCCGCCTCGCTCTGTAGGAGCCGGCTTGCCGGCGAATGGGCCGCTTGTGCTGCACGAGGCTCGAGGGCCTCTTCGCGGGCAAGCCCGCTCCTACGGATGCACACAAAAAAAGCGCCCCTGGGGGCGCTTTCTTGTTGCAGCCGGGCCTGATGCTTACTTCAGGACCACAGCGCCTTTCATCATCGAGTTGTGGCCCGGGAACGAGCAGAAGAACTGGTAACTTTCGCCAGCGGTCAGCTTCGATACGTCGAAGGTCACCGAATCTTTCTCGCCGGCACCGATGATCTTGGTGTGGGCGATGACACGGGTGTCGCCTTCCTTCAGGTAGCTCTTGTCGATGCCGGCGGCCATGCCGTCGGTGGCGATGCCAGCCATGTCTGCGGTCTTGCTCAGTACCCAGTTGTGGCCCATGACGTTCTTCGGCAGGCTGCCGGAGTGGGTCAGGTTCACGGTGAAGGTCTTGCAGCTCTTGTCGATGGTGATTTCCTTAGTGTTGAAGGACATCTGGTCGGTAGAGTCGACATCGACCTTGCATTCGGCGGCCATCAGTTGGCTGCTGGCCAGTGTCAACAGGGATACCGCAACGAGTTTGGCAAACATGGTGAATCTCCAAGGCAGGGTTAACAAAATCCATCTGAATCCATGGGACGGAAGACTGCCTGAATTTCTCGCAAGTTCCTATGATTTGCATCAAAAAATTGTATACAACTCTCTGCTATCGACCTGATCAAGACAATCAACCGGCCAGCGGCATGGCACGCTTCTAGAATCACGCCATCGTCCCTGATCGGAGTCACCCTCATGCCGTTGAACAGCCTGTTTCGCAGCTTGCTCGCCGCCTACGCCTGTGGCGCCAGCGGTACCCATGAAACCCCGCAACGGGAGGTTTAATACTTGGAGCGAGGCCGGCGAGCCTTTACTCTGAGGCCATCAATGACCTCGGAGTAAGGCATGTCGTTAACTTCTGTCTGTGTATTCTGTGGCGCCAGCACCGGCGCCAACCCTCTCTATCGTGAAGCCGCCCAGGCCCTGGGCCGGGCCATCGCCGAGCGCAGGCTGACCCTGGTGTATGGCGGCGGCGCGGTAGGGCTGATGGGCATCGTCGCCGACGCGGCCCTGGCGGCCGGGGGCGAAGTCATCGGGATCATTCCGCAAAGCCTGAAGGACAAGGAAATCGGCCATCGCGGCCTGACCCGCCTGGAAGTGGTGGACGGCATGCACGCCCGCAAGGCGCGCATGGCCGAGCTCAGCGACGCCTTCATCGCCCTGCCCGGCGGCCTGGGAACCCTGGAAGAACTGTTCGAAGTCTGGACCTGGGGCCAGTTGGGCTACCACCACAAGCCGCTCGGCCTGCTGGAAGTGAATGGCTTCTACGAAAAACTCAGCGGTTTTCTCGATCATATCGTCGGCGAAGGCTTCGTCCGTGCCCCGCACCGTGACATGCTGCAAATGAGCGAGTCGCCGGCCGGCCTGCTGGATGCGCTGGACGCCTGGCAACCGACGGTCCCGGACAAATGGGCCGAGCGCAAACCCAGCTAACCACCCAGGCCCGATAACAGGCAGAATACGCGCCGCTCAACCTCACCTTCGACCCCAGAGGATCGCCCATGGCCAAACCCAACTACTCCTTCGCCAAACGTCAACGTGACTTGGCCAAGGAACAGAAGAAAGAGGAAAAGCTGCAACGCAAGAAAGCCGCCGCTGAAGAAACCAGCGCACTGAACCCGGATGCAGAAGGTGAAGTGAGCGTCGACGACGCCGAGCCCGAGGCCCCCCAGGCCTGACCTGCCCCGTAGGAGCTGGCTGGCCAGCGAAAGCGCTCTCCAGCCCTACGCAATATCCGCAGGCCCCATCGCTGGCAAGCCGGCTCCTGCAAGGTCGGAAATGGCAGTGTCATGCCAGAGGCATGACGGTGACCCGAACATCCGGGTCATGGCTGCCCCCTCCCAGAATCACCCCACGCAACGGCGACACATCGGAAAAATCCCGGCCCCAGGCCAGGGTGATGTGCTCCAGCGCCGGCTGCACGTTATTGGTCGGGTCGAAATCCACCCAGCCCAGCACCGGGCAAAACACTGACACCCAGGCATGGGAAGCATCGGCGCCGATCAGCCGCGGCTGCCCCGGCGGTGGCTGGGTCAGCAGGTAGCCACTGACATAGCGCGCCGCCAGCCCTCGCGAGCGCAGGCAGGCCAGCATCAGGTGGGCGAAGTCCTGGCACACCCCGCGCCGACGTTCCAGCACCTCCACCAGCGGCGTCGCCACCTGGGTGGCTTCGGCGTCGAAAGTGAACTCACTGAAGATCTTCTCCATCAACGCCTGGGCGCCCTGCAACAGCGGCCGCCCCGGTACGAAGCAACTGGCGCAGAACTCGACAAAACTCTGCTTCAGATGCACATAAGGCGATTCGAAACGGTAGCGACAGGCTTCCAGCAACGCCTCGGACAAGGGCTGGCCGCTGTAGGTCAGGGCGCCGCGGGCGGCATCCCAGGGCAGTGACGCGGCAAAATCCAGCGC
The DNA here is from genome assembly GCF_032424515.1 of Pseudomonas sp. JV245A. NCBI lineage: Bacteria > Pseudomonadati > Pseudomonadota > Gammaproteobacteria > Pseudomonadales > Pseudomonadaceae > Pseudomonas > Pseudomonas sp. JV245A. Next base: position 47,997 of record NZ_VYKE01000004.1, on the reverse strand, counting down.
CGGCCGCTCCAGCACCTCGACACTGAGCTGGGCATTGACCAGCAATTCGTCATGGGGCCGCTCGAAGGCCAGGCGGGTCAGCGGGTTGCCGAATACATCCTGCTCGTCACGACGGCTGGTAGGGTCGGGGCTGATCAGCAATTGCCGCTCGCTGCACAGTTGCCAGGCACAGGCCCGGGGCCACAGGTGCGCCAGTTGCTGGGCCAGGGACACCGGGCTGTCGTAGCGGTAGTGGGTGTCGTGGAACACCTGGTAGCGCGCGCTCATCAGACCGACACCGTTTGCTGGCTGACATCATCCACATGGGCGAAATGCCGCAGCGCCAGGCGGTCCGAAACCTGCCCGCTGACCTCGGCGATCTCCTGCAGCAGGTCCGCCAGGCCCTCCACTGCGGCGCGCACACTGACCTCGCCGAACAGCGAGTTCTCCAGGCAGCCCAGGTCGAAATGCGCCAGGCGCTCCACCAGCCGCGGCAGCGCCAGCTCGCGGGGCACGCCGAAATCATCGTTGAGGCGCTTGAGGGTGCGGGTCACCAGCTTGAGCTGGAACAACACGGCGTGGGGGTTCTGTTCATCCAGCAGCAACAGGTCGAGGACCGGAATCAACTGCGCCACCGCCAGGTAGCGCGACCGGTAGGTGATGCTGCTGTTACCCAGCTCCAGCAGCCAGTCCAGGCCGGCCTGGTCGAAGGCCGCGGTGCCCCGCAGGAAGGCCGCGAGGCTGCTGCTGAGGAACTGCAGGCGCTCGATGCGCCGGCCAATCATCAGGAAGCGCCAGCCTTCGTCGCGGGTCATGTCGTCCAGGGCGAACCCGGAGAGCGCCGCCAGGGACATCACCAGGCGGTTGAGAAAATCCAGCAGTTCGGCGAAATCCGGCTCCGGAGTGTCCAGCTCCTGGGCCTCGCGCTGCAGCTCCACCAGGGCCTGCCAGTTTTCCCGGGACAGCTTGCCGCGTACCTGGGAAGCCGCCCACTGCAAGCGTTGCAGGTTGGAGCGCAGGCTGAAGGACCAGTCCTCACCCAACAGGGCCGCCAGCAGGCGCTCGGGCAGCTCGCCCTCATCCGGCAGCAGCATCAGGCTTTCTCCCAGGTCCACCGCGGCCAGCAAGGCTTGAGGGTCATCGCCGTCGACATAGCGCGCCAGCATGATCCGCAGCAGCCGCGCACTGTCGTCACAGCGCTCGCAATAACGGCCGAACCAGAACAGGTTTTCCACCACCCGCGACGGCAGGTAGGGATCGCGGCGCACCAGGTCATACACGCCGATGGTGCGCTGGGCCTTCCACTGCTCGCCGCTGGGCGCCCGCTCCCCCAGCACCCAGGTGTCCTTGCTGGCGCCACCGCGCTGCATCGACACCACTTCGGCACCGGCCTGGGCAGCGACCCGGGTCAGGCCTCCGGGCAGCACCCGGTAGCCGTCCTCGCTGGCCACCGCGTACACCCGCATGCCGATGGCACGGGGCTGCAGCTGCCCGTTCTCGGCCTGCCAGACCGGCGCCTGGGACAGTTGCGGCAATTCCTGGGCGACATAGGCATAGGGCCGCGCCCGCATGCGCTCAGCCAATTGCCGGCGTTGCTCGGGGTCCAGGTCGCGGCCCAGCACCGGGGTGAAGCTCTGGGAAGCGAAGGCCGGCTTGACCAGCAGATCCGGGAGTTTTTCCAGGGCCTGCTGCAGCACCGGGGCCTCGCCGCACCACCAGGTAGCGATGGACGGCAGAAGCAGTTCCTCGCCCAGCAGAAACTGGCTGATCTTCGGCAGGAAGCCCAGCAGGCCGGGGGACTCCAGCACCCCGCTGCCCAGGGCGTTGGCCACCAGCACCCGGCCCTGGCGCACCGCGTCCAGCAACCCGGGAACCCCCAGGGCCGAGTCGGTGCGCAACTCCAGCGGATCGCAGAAATCGTCGTCCAGGCGACGCATGATGGCGTGCACCCGGCGCAGGCCGCTGAGAGTCTTGAGGTACACCGTGGCATCACGCACGGTCAGGTCGCCGCCCTCCACCAGCGGGTAGCCAAGCTGTCGCGCCAGGTACAGGTGCTCGAAATAGCTCTCGTTGAACCGCCCAGGCGTCAGCAGCACCACCAGCGGCGCTTCGCTGTCCCGGGGTGCCTGGCGGGCCAGGGTTTCCTGCAGGGTGCGGAAGAACCCGGCCAGGTGCTGCACTTGCAGGTCGCGGTACAGGTCGGGGAACGCCCGGGACACGCTCATGCGGTTCTCCAGGGCATAGCCGGCCCCGGAGGGCGCCTGGGTACGGTCGGCGGTGACCCACCAGCGCCCGTCCGGGCTGCGTGCCAGGTCCACGGCGTACAGGTGCAGGAAGGTCTGTTCCGGCGGGCAGATGCCCTGGCATGGCCAGAGGAAATTGTTGTGGCCGAACACCAGTTCCGCCGGCAACAGCCCTTCGCGGATCAACCGCTGCGGGCCATACAGGTCCGCCAGCACGGCATTGAGCAGGCGAGCGCGCTGGGCGATTCCGGTGGACAGCAACTGCCATTCATCCGCTGCGATCACATGGGGCAACAGGTCCAGTTCCCAGGGCCGGTCGGCGCCCTTGGGGTCGGCATAGACGTTGTAGGTGACGCCGTTCTCGTGGATCTGCCGGGTCAGCAGCGCCTGGCGCTGGGCCAGTTGACCGGGGCTGCTGCGCTGCAACTGTTCCAGCAGCCGCTGCCAGTGCGCCCGGACCTGGCCCTGGTCATCCAGCAACTCGTGGTAGGTACCCGCCGTCAGCGGGTAACGGTCTAGCAAGTCAGGCATGGAACACTCGGCAGACGGCAGGGAAAGTCAGATTAACGCACCGCCATGACGCCCGGATATGGCTATCTCACAGGCGTCGCAGGTGGATTAGAAGCGTCGCAAATCCAGGGTCAGCGGCAACTCGGCATTGATCACCACTGGCGGCACCTCCAGGCTTCCCGGGCTATGGCCAAGGCGGAAGAAGCGCGCCATGCGCCGGCTTTCCGCCTCGTTGGCATTCACCGGCAGGCTGTCGTAATTACGCCCGCCGGGGTGGGCCACATGGTATTGGCAGCCGCCCAGGGAGCGCTGCATCCAGGTATCGAGCAGGTCGAACACCAGCGGTGCATGCACCGGGATAGTGGGTTGCAGGCAATTGGCCGGCTGCCAGGCGCGGTAACGTACCCCGGCGACAAACTCGCCGACCCGCCCAGTGGGATGCAGGGGCAGCGCCACGCCATTGCAGGTCAGCACGTGGCGCTCGGGTACCAGGCCGCCGACCTTGACCTGCAGGCGCTCCAGGGAAGAGTCGACATAACGCACCGTGCCGCCCGCCGCGCCCTCCTCCCCCAGCACATGCCAGGGCTCCAGGGCCTGGCGCAGTTCCAGCTCGATGCCACTGACGGCGTAATCGCCGACCTTGGGAAAGCGGAACTCCAGGTGCGCGGCAAACCATTCGGCCCGCAGCGGGTAGCCGGCGGCATTCAGCTCTACCAACACATCAGCGAAATCCTGTTCGATAAAGTGCGGCAACAGAAAACGATCGTGCAGTTCGGTGCCCCAGCGCGCCAATCGGGCCGGTGCGTAAGGCTCGCGCCAGAAGCGCGCCACCAGCGCCCGCAGCAGCAACTGCTGGGCCAGGCTCATGCGCGCATGGGGCGGCATTTCAAAGGCCCGCAGCTCCAGCAGGCCAAGGCGCCCAGTGGCGCCATCCGGCGAATACAGCTTATCGATGCAGAACTCGGCGCGATGGGTGTTGCCGGTGACATCGATCAACAGGTTGCGCAGCAGGCGGTCCACCAACCAGGGCGCGCACTCCTGGCCGGGAGCCGGCATCTGCGCGAAGGCAATCTCCAGCTCGTACAGCGCGTCATTGCGTGCCTCGTCGACCCTCGGTGCCTGGGACGTGGGGCCGATGAACAACCCGGAAAACAGGTAGGACAGCGACGGGTGGTTGTGCCAGTAACTGATCAGGCTGCGCAGCAGGTCGGGGCGCCGCAGGAACGGCGAGTCGGCCGGGGTGGCTCCGCCAAGGACAAAATGGTTGCCGCCACCGGTGCCGGTGTGGCGCCCATCGATCATGAACTTCTCGCTGGTCAGGCGCGTCTGCCGGGCCTGCTCATAGAGAAACTCGGTGCGCTCCACCAACTCGTCCCAACTGACCGAGGGCTGCACGTTGACTTCAATCACCCCCGGGTCCGGGGTCACCCGGAAGTTGCACAAGCGAGGGTCCGCCGGCGGCTCGTAGCCCTCCAGCAAGACCGGGCAGCGCAGCTCCTCGGCCGTGGCCTCGATCACGCTGACCAGTTGCAGGTAATCCTCCAGACGCTCCAGGGGCGGCATGAACAGGTACAACCGCCCCTCGCGCGCCTCGGCGCAGAGCGCGGTACGGGTCAGCCAGTCGGCGGACTCGTCCACCTGGGGCACCCGCTCGTCCGCCACTGCCGGCTCATCAATCGCTGCCAGCTGAGCCGCGCCCGCCAGTTCGGGAAAATCCTGGTTCGGATCGGTGGCGTGAATGAACGGATACTCCGCCGCCGTCACCCAGGGCTGGGACGCCAGGGGCAAGCGATAGCCCAGGGGCGAATCACCCGGTACCAGCCGGCAATGGCTATCGCGCAGGTACCAGCGCCCGCTCTGCCACTGGTCGCCCTTGGCGGTACGGGCCAAGGGCAGGACCTGGCCGATGACCTTGTCCAGCCCCTGGCTGAAAACCTTGCGCAGGCGCTGCCGCTCCAGGGCATCCTCCAGCCGCGAATCCTCGGCGCTGACATTCAGCGGCAGGCCGCCTTCGCGCCACAGGTAGTAGAAATTGTCCTCGTAGGCGGGAAACACAAAACGCGCAGGCAGCTTCAGACGCTCGGCGACACTGGCCAGAAAACGTCCGGCCAACAGCGCATCGGCGGCGTAATCTTCATGCTCGTCGGCAATCAGCGCGTTGTTGCGCCACACCGGTACACCGTCGCGACGCCAGTGGCAATTCAGCGACCAGCGCGGCAGTTGCTCTCCCGGGTACCACTTGCCCTGGCCGAAGTGCACCAGGCCCTGGGGCGCATAGTGCTGGCGCAGGCGCTGGAACAGCTCGCCGGCCAGGCGGCGCTTGTTCGCCCCCAGGGCTGCCGTGTTCCACTCCGGGCCATCGGGATCGTCGATGGCGACGAAAGTCGGTTCGCCGCCCATGGTCAGGCGCACATCCGCCTCCAGCAGGTCGACATCGATCTGCCGGCCCAGGGCCTGGATCGCCAGCCATTGCTCGTCGGTGTAGGGCTTGGTCACCCGGGGCGCTTCCCAGATGCGCTCCACACTCATCTCATGGCTGAATTCGCATTCGCAGGGCTCCACCAGCCCGGTGATGGGCGCTGCTGAAGAGGGGTCGGGGCTGCAGGCCAGGGGAATATGCCCTTCCCCGGCGAACAGCCCGGACGTGGCATCCAGGCCGATCCAGCCGGCGCCCGGCAGGTACACCTCGCACCAGGCATGCAGGTCGGTGAAGTCCACCTCGGTGCCGGAGGGGCCATCCAGGGATTTGACGTCCGCCGTCAGCTGGATCAGGTAGCCGGAGACAAAGCGCGCCGCCAACCCCAGGTTGCGCAGCAATTGCACCAGCAGCCAGGCCGAGTCCCGGCAGGAGCCGGAGGCGTTGAGCAGGGTCTGCTCCGGAGTCTGCACCCCGGGCTCCATGCGGATCAGGTAGGCGATGTCGGCACTCAACCGCTGGTTCAGGCCCACTAGGAAATCCACCGCCGGCAGCGGTGAGCGCGAAATGGCGTCCAGGTAAGCCTGGAACCTCGGCGTCAGGGGCAGGGTTTCCAGGTAGGGCGCCAGCTCGCGCTGTTCATCGGCGGCATAAGCGAAGGGAATCTGCTCGGCGTAGGGCTCGAGGAAGAAATCGAACGGGTTGAACACCGCCATTTCCGCCAGCAGGTCGACTTCGATACGCAGCTCGCTGGTTTTTTCCGGGAACACCAGACGCGCCAGGTAATTGCCCTGCGGGTCCTGCTGCCAATTGATGAAATGCTGCTCGGGCTGGACCTTCAGCGCATAGGAGAGAATTCGCGTGCGGCTGTGGGCCGCCGGGCGCAGGCGAACGATCTGCGGGCCCAGTTCGACGGCGCGGTCGTAGCGATAGTGCGTGACATGGTGCAATGCGACATGAATCGACACGGCGTGCCTCCTGCGAGCCTGAACGGTGGGAGAACCTGCGCAAGACTTATGCCAGCGCGCAAGTCCATGGGGTTGTTCAGCGACCCTGGGCAGTACAGCACCAAAACCGCGCAATCGATGCATCCCGGTGCAGGCAATTGCACATAAATGCGCCAGAAGGCAGGCGACGAATCAGCCGCGCTTGCGCTGCTGCTTGAGGCGCTGGCGCTGCTGGCGGATCTGCAGCAGTCGTTCGCGCATTTCCCGGTGCCGCTTGCTGTTGAGCAGCAACAGCCCGAGCAGCGGCAGCAACACGCCGAACAGGTACACCCCCTGGTGCGGGTGATACTGAAACATCGGCACCACCCCAAGCAGGCAGGCGACAAAGTAGCCGGCCACCAACCATACCGCGCGGGAAATGCCACGCACTATCAGCAGGTTGCCCAGCACCAGCAGCGGGATCAGTACCAACAGGCCAAACAGCAGGTATTCGTCGCGCTGGGGCGGTGCCATGGCGCGCCAATAAGTGGTGCCGGCCAGGGACAGCAGGAGCGAGGCACTGAAGCAGCCCAGCAGCACGGTGAGCATGAAGGTCGGGAAATAACGTACCAGGAAGTCTCTCATGCGGCCGCCATCTATCACTCGTCGAACTCCTCGTAGAGCCCCACCGCAAGGGTTTTCACCTGGCCAAGATTGCCGGAGCTGATACTCCCGCTGGTACTCAGGGCAGCGCCCAGAGCATCCTGCATCTGGGTCAGGGTGGCGTGGCGGATCTGCGTCGACGAATAGCGCCTGGGCAACGCACCGGCACGCTGTTGCAGCTTCAGCAGCTTGGAGGTCAGGCTCGGGTCCCGCAGGGTCAACAGTTCCTTGGTCAGCTTGGCCCGTTCCTGGCGGTTGAGCCCCTTGAGCAACTGCATCCAGCTTTTGCCGGTGTTCGCCGCCTTGCTGGCCTTGAGCAGCCTGAGCGTGGTCAGCGCCGAACCGCCGACACCCACCAGGGAAATGCCATCGAGAATCGGCGTGACTATGTTGTACCACTCGGCATCGTCCATGCGGTCGTTGGCCGCCGGGTCCTGGATCTCGTTGATCACCCGCGCGCCGCCAATCACGCACTGAGCGGTGCCGGCCATCGCCGCCGAGGCCCCAAGCGCTACCACCCAGACACTGGCACCGGCGGTGAAGGGCACGGCGATGCTGCCGCTGAACACCACCAGCCAGCCGATCACTGCGGCCGTGCAGGCCAGGGTGGTGTTGAAGGATTCAGTGGCCAGCCGCGATTCGCGCGGGTTGTTCTTCACCTGGTCGACGAACTGCTGGGGCGCGATGTAGCGCTTGGCCTCGCGCAAGATCACCCGCTTGGGCACGATGCTGCAGATTGGCCTGAATTCGCGCAGGGTCACGACATTGAAGTCGGCATCGATGTACACCACCCCGGCACCGGCAATCGAGGGATCGGTGTCGATGGCGGCAAACAGACGCGGCAGGTTTATCTGGCTTTCGATCCGTTGGCGGGCAAGAACCTGGGTCAGGCTGAGGTCCCTGATCACTCCGTCTAGTGGGCTGGTCACGCGGTTCATCCTTGGTCTGACGATGTGAATCTGCCTGATAGCCATGAGCCAGCCAGGCATCGCGGCAATGCAAGCCCGGCAACCTTAACAAAGCCCTGACCGTTTGTTGCTCACCCGCCGGTAAAAAAATCGATCTCCATAAAAGCAAAACGCCAGCTCGGTGGCTGGCGTTTTGTGGGGTTTAGCGCGGCACTACCGGCTTGCGGGTCGGCTTCTTGCCTTTGCCCTTGGCCGCATCGGCGCGCTCCTTGGCCGCCTGCTTGTTGCGGGCAAACGCCGCAGCCTTGGCCTGTTCGCGCTTGTCCCAGGCATTGCCGCCGTCGCTGCCGCGAGGAGGTAGCCCGGTGTGCTGGGTAAGGATCTTGGTTTCCTTGGCCACCTTGTGGCTGCCGGCCGGTGTCGAATTCTTGCGACGGGCACTCTGGTAGCTATCGGTAGCCGGCTGGTGGGTCGGAATCAGCTGGTTCTTGCCGGGACCGATCAGGTCGCCACGGCCCATGCGCAGCAGAGCCTCGCGCAGCATCGGCCAGCCCTTCGGATCGTGGTAGCGCAGGAACGCCTTGTGCAGGCGGCGCTGCTCCTCGCTCTTGACGATGGTCACGCCGTCGCTCTTGTAGGTGACCTTGCGCAGCGGGTTCTTGCCCGAGTGGTACATGGCCGTGGCGGTGGCCATCGGCGACGGGTAGAACGCCTGTACCTGGTCCGCGCGAAAGCCGTTGCCCTTGAGCCACAGGGCCAGGTTCATCATGTCTTCATCGGTGGTGCCCGGGTGGGCGGCGATGAAGTACGGAATCAGGTACTGCTCCTTGCCCGCTTCCTTGGAGTATTTCTCGAACATCCGCTTGAAGCGGTCGTAGGTACCAATGCCCGGCTTCATCATCTGATTGAGCGGACCTTCCTCGGTGTGTTCCGGGGCGATCTTCAAGTAGCCGCCCACGTGGTGGGTCACCAGCTCCTTGACGTACTCCGGCGACTCGACAGCGAGGTCGTAGCGCAGGCCGGAGGCGATGAGGATCTTCTTCACCCCGGGCAAGGCACGGGCGCTGCGATACAGCTGGATCAGCGACGAATGGTCGGTGTTCAGGTTCGGACAGATGCCCGGGAACACGCAGGACGGCTTGCGGCACGCGGATTCGATTTCCGGGCTCTTGCAGGCGATGCGGTACATGTTCGCGGTCGGGCCGCCGAGGTCGGAAATGACCCCGGTAAAACCTGGAACCTTGTCGCGAATTTCTTCGATCTCGCGAATGATCGACTCTTCGGAACGGTTCTGGATGATCCGCCCTTCGTGCTCGGTGATGGAGCAGAAAGTACAACCGCCGAAGCAGCCGCGCATGATGTTCACCGAGAAGCGGATCATGTCGTAGGCCGGGATCTTTTCCTTGCCATAGGCCGGGTGCGGAATGCGCTGATAAGGCATGCCGAACACGTAGTCCATTTCCTCGGTGGTCATGGGAATGGGCGGCGGGTTGAACCACACGTCCACGTCGCCATGTTTCTGCACCAGGGCGCGGGCGTTGCCCGGGTTGGTTTCCAGGTGCAGCACGCGGTTGGCGTGAGCGTACAGGACCGGGTCGTTGCGCACCTTCTCCATGGACGGCAGGCGGATCACGGTCTTGTCCCGGGTCATGCGCGGGCTGGCAAGGATCTGCACCACCTTGGCTTCCTGGGGATCGTCCACCGGGCCCTTTTCCTGCTCGATGGCGCAGGCCTGGGTGTCCTGGGTATTGACGTAGGGGTTGATGATCTTGTCGATCTTGCCCGGGCGGTCGATACGGGTGGAGTCCACTTCGTACCAGTCCTTGGGCGTGTCGCGGCGGATGAAGGCGGTGCCGCGCACGTCGGTGATGTCTTCGATCTTGTGGCCGTAGGACAGGCGCTGGGCCACTTCGACAATGGCTCGCTCGGCGTTGCCGTACAGCAGGATGTCGGCGCTGGCGTCGATCAGGATCGAGTTGCGCACCCGGTCCTGCCAGTAGTCGTAGTGGGCGATGCGGCGCAGGGACGCTTCAATGCCGCCGAGAACGATGGGCACGTGCTTGTAGGCTTCCTTGCAGCGCTGGCTGTAGACCAGGCTCGCACGATCCGGGCGTTTGCCCGCCAGGCCACCGGGGGTGTAGGCGTCGTCGGAGCGGATTTTCTTGTCGGCGGTGTAGCGGTTGATCATCGAGTCCATGTTGCCGGCAGCGACACCGAAGAACAGGTTCGGCTCGCCGAGCTTCATGAAGTCGTCTTTGGACTGCCAGTTGGGCTGGGCGATGATCCCGACGCGAAAGCCCTGGGACTCCAGCAGCCGGCCGATGATCGCCATGCCGAACGACGGGTGATCGACGTAGGCATCACCGGTGACGATGATGATGTCGCAGGAATCCCAGCCGAGCTGATCCATCTCCTCCCTGCTCATGGGCAGGAATGGTGCTGGCCCGAAACATTCGGCCCAGTACTTGGGATAGTCAAATAACGGCTTGGCTGCTTGCATGTCGATGACCGGTGTTGGCTTGGATAGGGACGCGTTGATTCACAGGGAAATTCGCGGGCGCGGAATATAGCACAAAAAATAACCAATTCCGACCGTTATGGTCGGAATTCGGTGCAGCCGATTCGCCGGCGAGCCGGCTCCTACAGGCGCCGGCAGGCGGATGGCCGGCGAACGGGCGGGTTATTCGTCGTCGTCGAAGTTGTAGCTGCCCGGGGCGAGGTTCTCGAAGCGGGTGTACTTGCCGATGAACGCCAGGCGGATAAAGCCGATGGGGCCGTTCCGCTGCTTGCCGATGATGATCTCGGCAATGCCCTTGTGCTCGGTTTCCGGGTGATACACCTCGTCCCGGTAGACGAACATGATCACGTCGGCGTCCTGCTCGATCGCTCCGGATTCCCGCAAGTCGGAGTTCACCGGGCGCTTGTTGGGACGTTGTTCCAGGGAGCGGTTGAGCTGGGACAGGGCCACTACCGGGCAGTTGAACTCCTTGGCCAGGGCCTTCAGGGACCGGGAAATCTCGGAAATCTCGTTGGTCCGGTTGTCGCCGCTGGAGCCTGGAATCTGCATGAGCTGCAGGTAGTCGATCATGATCATGGCGATATCGCCGTGCTCACGCACCAGGCGCCGGGTCCGCGCACGCATCTCCGAGGGGCTGATGCCCGCGGTGTCGTCAATGAACAGCTTGCGGTCGTTGAGCAGGTTGACCGCCGAGGTCAGGCGTGGCCAGTCGTCGTCTTCCAGCTGGCCGGAACGGACCTTGGTCTGGTCGATGCGGCCCAGGGAGGAGAGCATACGCATGATCAGCGATTCACCTGGCATCTCCAGGGAGTACACCAGCACCGCCTTGTCGCTGCGCAGTACCGCGTTCTCCACCAGGTTCATGGCGAAGGTGGTCTTACCCATGGACGGACGGCCGGCGACGATGATCAAGTCGGCCGGCTGCAGGCCGCTGGTCTTCTCGTCGAGATCGGTATAGCCGGTGGACAGGCCGGTGATGGCGTTGTCCGTGTTGAACAGGGTATCGATGCGGTCGATGGCCTTGGTCAGCAGTTCGTTGACCCCCACCGGGCCGCCGGTCTTGGGCCGCGCTTCGGCGATCTGGAAGATCTGCCGCTCGGCCTCGTCGAGAATCTCTTCGGCGGTGCGCCCTTCCGGGTTGAAGGCACTGTCGGCGATCTCGGTGCTGATGCCGATCAGCTGACGCAGGGTTGCCCGCTGGCGAACGATCTGCGCATAGGCCTTGATGTTGGCCACCGACGGAGTGTTCTTCGCCAGTTCACCCAGGTAGCCCAGGCCGCCGACCTGCGAAGTCTGGCCTTCCTTGTCCAGTTGCTCGGACAGGGTGACCACGTCGATGGGCATGTTCTGGTCGGCCAGCTTGGCGATGGCGCGGAAGATCAAACGGTGGTCATGCCGGTAGAAATCGCCGTCGGACACTTGATCCAACACGCGTTCCCAGGCGTTGTTGTCCAGCATCAGACCACCGAGCACGGCCTGTTCGGCCTCGATGGAGTGCGGCGGCACCTTCAGGGCAGCGGTTTGCAGATCGTATTGCTCGGGAGCGGAGATATCGTTCATGGCCACTTGGAATTCGGGGGATGAAAATCAGGATCAGCAGAAAGACAAAGGGCACGACCTGTAAACAGGATCGTGCCCGATGTTAACCGTCAGCCACACAAGGTGCCAGACGATTTGGTACTGCTTAAGCAGCCACCACGACAACGCGTACGGTTGCTTCAACTTCAGCGTGCAGGTGCACGGCTACGTCGAATTCACCTACGTTGCGGATGGTGCCGTTCGGCAGACGAACTTCGCTTTTTGCCACTTCAACGCCCGAGGCGGTCAGTGCATCAGCGATGTCGTGGGTGCCGATCGAACCGAACAGCTTGCCTTCGTCACCGGCGGTGGCAGTGATGGTCACTTCCAGCTCAGCCAGTTGCGCAGCGCGAGTTTCGGCAGAAGCCTTCTTCTCTGCAGCCAGTTTTTCCAGCTCGGCACGACGCGCTTCGAACGCAGCCAGGTTGGCAGCGGTAGCAGCGGTGGCTTTGCCGAAAGGCAGCAGGTAGTTACGGCCGTAACCAGCCTTAACGTTTACCTTATCGCCCAGGTTGCCCAGGTTGGCGATTTTTTCCAGCAGGATCAGTTCCATTTGGTAATAACCTCTTAACTTTTAACCTTCACCGTTCGCAGAGCCGTTATCAGCGTCTTTCGGCGCCAAACGACCGCGAAAATCAACCAGACTGTCGACAATGGCCAGGACCACGAGCAACGGATAGATCAGCTGCATGAACGGCAACAGCGTGACGTACAACCCCACCAGCCAGAACCTGGCCAGTCGCCCTTGTGCCACCAGCCCGTGAATCAGGGCCAGCCCGGCAAAAGCCAGCGGGACACTGCACATCGGCGTCAGCATGGCCAGTTGAGGTCCGAAGTTCGGCCCCACCAGCATGCACGCCAGCAGCAACATCGCTGGCCCAAGAGGGATTCTGATGGCGCGAAACTCGCGACCAAAACCACCCGGGTTATACAACACAGCCTGCCAGTAACGCCCAAGAATCAGGCTCAGCACGCTGATGGCTTGCAACAGGGCCGCTATCAGGCCGGTCAGGATCGGTGCAATCAGCGTGGCAAGACGAGCTCGCTCTTCAACCGATAGCTGCTGGTAGACCTCACCCAAGGCCATCGGCAGGATTTTTATCAATTCCTGTGACAGCGCTTCGATCTGAGGGCGGAAAGCCGCACCCAGGACTCCAGCAAACACCAACCCCATCGCTATGCTGACCAGCAGCACGCGGCTCCAGGACTCGCTTGCGCGCAAAACCAACGCAAGACTCGAAGAACCCAGCAGCACCAGAAGTGCCCGCGGGTCATCGAACGTCAGCCACCAGAGCAAAGCTGGCAGCACTCCCAGAGCGAGGACGCCAAGGGCATCCTTCAATCCGCGCCGCAGAAGCACCAGGCTCCCGGCGGCAGCACCCAACCAATACAACAACGGCAATGCCGAACAGCCAGCCACTACCAGAGTGGCCTGCATACGACCGCGCATGATGAACTCAGCTAAGGCGCGCATGCATTCAATCCCTTACTACTTGTCGACTGCCCGATCTCAGCGGCCGTGGCTGTCGGTGTAGGCCAGCAGGGCCAGGAAGCGGGCGCGCTTGATAGCGGTGGCCAGCTGACGCTGATAACGAGCTTTGGTACCGGTGATGCGGCTTGGAACGATTTTGCCGGTCTCGGATACGTAGGCTTTCAGAGTGTTGAGATCTTTGTAATCGATCTCTTTCACGTCTTCAGCGGTGAAGCGGCAGAATTTACGACGACGGAAGAAACGTGCCATGTAATTGGCTCCTCAAAAGGTCCGTGGATTACTCGTCAGCGTTATCGCTGGCGTCGCTGTTGTCGCTGTCATCGCCATCGGCGCTGTCAGCATGCTCAGGACGGTCACGACGCTCACGGCGCTCACTGCGGTTTTCTTCAGCCTTGAGCATCTCGGATTGGCCAGTGATGGCTTCTTCGCGACGGATGACCAGGTTACGGATCACAGCATCGTTGTAACGGAAGTTGTCTTCCAGCTCAGCCAGGGCTTTACCGGTGCACTCAACGTTCAGCATCACGTAGTGAGCCTTGTGAACATTGTTGATTGCGTAGGCCAGTTGACGACGGCCCCAGTCTTCCAGACGGTGGATTTTGCCGCCGTCTTCTTCGATCAGCTTGGTGTAACGCTCAACCATGCCGCCGACTTGCTCGCTTTGATCCGGGTGGACCAAAAAGATGATTTCGTAATGACGCATGAATGCTCCTTACGGGTTGTAGCCTGCCGCCTATAAGCGGTCAGACAAGGAGTGAATGACACTGGTGTGTCTTGCCTGGTAGTAGGCACATATGCGCCTGCCGTCACGGCAAGGGGCGCAATTGTAGAGAAGGGGGAACAGCGGCGCAAGGCAATTGGTGATTATTTGAACAACCACCTGCGGGAGCCGGCGTGCCGACGATGGACGGCAGCACGCGCCTCGCCGGCAAGCCGGCTCCTGCAACTGCGGGTCAGGCTTTCTTGGCGCCGGCCTTGGCCTTGGCACCGCGCTGGCGCATGGCTTCGAACAGGCACACGCCAGTGGCCACGGAGACGTTGAGGCTGCTGACGCTGCCGGCCATCGGCAGGCGTACCAGGTAGTCGCAGTGCTCGCGGGTCAGGCGACGCATGCCCTTGCCTTCGGCCCCCATGATGATGATGGTCGGGCCGGTCAGGTCCTGGTCGTACAGTTCCTGTTCGGCCTCGCCGGCGGTGCCGACGATCCACAGCCCACGCTGCTGGAGCTTCTCCAGGGTGCGGGCCAGGTTGGTCACGGCTACCAGCGGAATCACTTCGGCGGCGCCGCAGGCCACTTTGCGCACGGTCGGAGTCAGGGTCGCCGACTTGTCCTTGGGCACCAGCACTGCCAGGGCACCGGCCGCATCGGCAGTACGCAGGCAGGCCCCGAGGTTATGCGGGTCGGTCACACCGTCCAGCACCAGCAGCAACGGCGCGCCTTCGGTACGGTCCAGCAGCTCGTCGAGCATGGCCTCGCCCCACACCTGGCTCGGGCTGACTTCCGCCACTACGCCCTGGTGCACACCTTCAACCCATGCGTCCATCTCACGACGCTCGGCCTGGCCAACCGAAACACGGTTCTGCGCAGCCAGGTCCACCAGCACCTGAACCCGTGGATCACTGCGCCCTTCAGCCAACCAGATCTGCTTGACCCGCTTGGGATGGTGACGCAGCAACGCTTCTACGGCATGCACGCCGTAGATCTTTTCCAACTGACTCATGACTTGGCCTTAGGTTTGCGCGCCCCGCCGCTTTTAGCGCCGGAAGCGGAGCCCGCCTTGGGCGGACCTTTACGATGTTTGCTCGGCTTGGCGGGCTTTTCGCCAGCGCGCGAGGGCGCCGGCTTACCGGACTTTCCCGCAGACGTCGCTTTACCACCGCCCTTGGCTTCGGCCAGCAGCGCCCGCTTCATTTCACGGCTTTTGCGCACTTCGGCGTTTTTCGCTGCAGCGTCGCTTGGACGATAAGCCTCGACCGCCTTTTCCTTGGCGGAGCTGCGACGCCCCGCCTTGGCTGGAGCCGGCTCTTCCACGACCTTGCTGGCAGGTGCGTCCGCGGCGCCACGCTTCTTGCGGCCGATCGGTGCGTTGATGGTCTTCTCGGCCATTTCGAAATCGATCTTGCGCTCGTCCAGGTCGACGCGCATGACACGCACTTCCACAGTATCGCCCAGGCGGAAGCTGCGACCGGTGCGTTCGCCCGCCAGGCGGTGATGCACAGGGTCGAAGTGGTAGTAGTCCCCCGGCAAGGCGGTGACGTGCACCAGGCCCTCGACGTAGATGTCGGTCAACTCGACGAACAGGCCGAAACCGGTCACCGCGGTGATCACACCCGGGAAGGACTCGCCCACACGATCCTTCATGAACTCGCACTTGAGCCAATTCACTACGTCCCGCGTAGCCTCATCGGCACGGCGCTCGCTCATCGAGCACTGCTCGCCGAGCTGCTCCAGGGTCGCTTCGTCGTACGGATAGATACGCGCCTTCGGAATGGTCATCGCCCCGGCGCGACGCACGTGCGGCGTGTCCTGCTTGGAGTGGATGACGCTGCGGATGGCCCGATGGGTCAACAGGTCCGGGTAGCGACGGATCGGCGAGGTGAAGTGGGTATAGGCTTCGTAATTCAGACCGAAGTGGCCCTGGTTATCAGCGCTGTACACCGCCTGGCTCAGGGAGCGCAGCATCACGGTCTGGATCAGGTGGTAATCCGGACGGTCCTTGATGGTTTCCAGCAATGCCTGGTAGTCCTTCGGCGTCGGGCCATCCTTGCCCTTATGCAGGGACAGGCCCAGCTCGCCGAGGAAGGCGCGCAGTTTTTCCAGACGCTCCGGCGGCGGACCATCGTGCACCCGGTACAGGGCCGGAATCTCGTGCTTCTTGAGGAACTCGGCGGTGGCCACGTTGGCCGCCAGCATGCATTCCTCGATCAGTTTGTGCGCATCATTGCGGCTAGTCGGACGAATTTCGGCGATCTTGCGCTCGGAACCGAAGATGATCCGGGTTTCCTGGGTCTCGAAGTCGATGGCGCCCCGGGTATGACGAGCCCCCAGCAAGACCTTGTACAGCGCATACAGCTGCTTCAGGTGCGGCAGGACATCGCCGTATTCACCGCGCAACTGCTTGGCTTCGCTGGTTTTCGGCTGCTCGAGCATGGTGCTGACCTTGTTGTAGGTCAGACGCGCCTTGGAGTGGATCACCGCCTCGTAGAACTGGTAATCGGTCATCTCGCCGGACTTGGAGATGGTCATCTCGCAAACCATGGCCAGGCGATCGACTTTCGGGTTCAGCGAGCACAGGCCGTTGGACAGTTGCTCGGGCAGCATCGGGATCACCCGCTCGGGGAAGTACACCGAGTTGCCGCGCACCTGGGCTTCGGCATCCAGAGCCGAACCGATCTTCACGTAACTGGAGACGTCGGCAATCGCCACATACAGCTTCCAGCCACCACCAAACAGGCGCAGCTTGCCGGGCTTGGCTTCGCAGAAAACAGCGTCGTCGAAGTCACGGGCGTCTTCGCCGTCAATGGTGACGAAAGGCAGATCACGCAGGTCGATGCGCTTCTCTTTGTCCTTCTCTTCCACTTCGGGCTTGAGCTTGCCGGCCTCCTTGAGCACCGCCTCTGGCCAGACATGAGGAATATCGTAGGTGCGCAGGGCAACGTCGATTTCCATGCCCGGTGCCATGTAGTTGCCCACCACTTCCACCACATCGCCTTGCGGCTGGAAGCGCGGCGTCGGCCAGTGAGTGATCTTCACTTCGACGAACTGACCGATCTTGGCATTGGCATTGCGCCCCGGCGTTACCAGCACTTCCTGCTGGATCTTCGGGTTGTCTGCCACCACGAAACCGATGCCACCTTCTTCGAAGTAGCGACCGACGATGCTTTCGTGGGCACGGGACACCACTTCGACGATCATGCCTTCGCGACGGCCGCGACGATCCAGGCCGGAAACCCGGGCCAGGGCGCGGTCGCCATCGAATACCAGACGCATTTGCGCCGGGCTCATGAACAGGTCGTCGCTGCCGTCATCCGGCACCAGGAAGCCGAAGCCGTCGCGGTGACCGCTGATACGGCCGAGAATCAGGTCGAGCTTGTCCACCGGCGCATAGGTGCCACGGCGGGTATAGATCAGTTGAGCGTCGCGCTCCATGGCGCGCAGGCGGCGGCGCAGGGCTTCCAGCTGGTCTTCCGTAGTCAGACCGAACTCTTCTACCAACTGCTCGCGACTAGCAGGCGAACCCCGGTCAGCAAGATGCTGAAGGATGAGTTCGCGGCTAGGAATAGGGTTTTCGTATTTTTCCGCTTCACGAGCGGCCTCGGGATCGAGGGACTGCCAATCGGCCATTAGATAAATTTCACCTTGTCTATATGCGGGTTAGTTTGGCATACGCGTATTGAAACGGGAAATTTCAGGCTCAGACAACCTGGGAATAATCCTCGCCATCGCCTCAGAAACATCGTCACGCATACCGCCGGAGACTTTTTTCAAACTTTTTTGAAATCTGGGGTTTACAGCTCAAAAGAGCCTCCGTATAGTGCGCGCCATCGACGACGGAGACGTCAGCGATACTGCCCAGATGGTGAAATTGGTAGACACGCCAGCTTCAGGTGCTGGTGGCCGCAAGGCCGTGGAAGTTCGAGTCTTCTTCTGGGCACCAATTCAAGAGCTTGAGATTAGATCAGTTTCAAGGCTCAAACAAAAACCCGCGAAAGCGGGTTTTTGCATTCTAAGTGTTTGATTTAATAAAACCAAAACAGGGGTTTACAGATCAAAACGCTGTCCGTATAGTGCGCTCCATCGACACGGCGACGACGTCGATACTGCCCAGATGGTGAAATTGGTAGACACGCCAGCTTCAGGTGCTGGTGACCGCAAGGTCGTGGAAGTTCGAGTCTTCTTCTGGGCACCAATTCAAAACTTGAGAGCATCACTTTCAAGTCTCACAAAAACCCGCGAAAGCGGGTTTTTGCGTTTCTGCCCCCTGATATTTCCCCGCGCCATCGCCTTCCTCCGCATCCGCAAAGCGCACATGAGAAACGATATCGTTTATGATTGTTACAAGTTTTTGCGGCACTACAGTGAGGAAACCTGCGAATGATGTTCAGAAATACCCTCCTTCCAACATCCCTTCTGCGTGGCTTGACCATCACTTTGCTGGGGCTGACCCTGGCATCCCCCTTCACCCAGGCAGCCGATCCGGTTTCCCTGACCCTGTACAACGGTCAGCACAAGGAAGTCGGCGACGCGGTAGCCAAGGCTTTCGAAGCCAAGACCGGCATCCATGTGAATGTCCGCAAGGGCAGCAGCAATCAACTGGCCAGCCAGGTTGTCGAAGAAGGCGACCGCTCCCCCGCTGATGTGATCTACACCGAAGAATCCCCTCCCCTGAACAAACTCGGCGAGCAGGGCCTGCTGGCCCAGACCGACACCACGACCCTGGCCGTACTGCCCAAGGAATATGTTGCGGGCAACGGCACCTGGATCGGTGTCACCGCGCGCGTACGAGTCGTCGCCTTCAACCCGAAACTGATCGACGAAAAAGACCTGCCCAAGTCGGTGATGGAATTTTCCCAGCCGCAGTGGCAAGGCAAGGTTGGCTTCGTGCCCACCAGTGGCGCCTTCCAGGAACAGGCCGTGGCCATCATCAAGATGCACGGCAGGGATGCTGCCGAAGAATGGCTGACCGGCCTGCGGGCTTTCGGCAAGGTCTACAGCAACAACATGGTGGCCCTCAAAGCCGTGGAAAACGGCGAAGTGGCCACGGTCCTGGTGAACAACTACTACTGGTTTGCCCTGCAACGGGAAAAAGGCCAGCTCGACTCGAAACTGCACTACTTCACGGGCGGCGACGTGGGCGGCCTGATCACCGTGTCCAGCGCAGCCGTACTCAAGTCCAGCAAGCATCCGAAAGAGGCCCAGCAGCTTCTGGCCTACATGGCCAGCGAAGAAGGCCAGCGGGTGATTACCCAGACCACGGCCGAGTACCCGCTGCATAAAGGCATGCAGTCCGATCGTGGACTCAAGCCCTTCAATGAACTGGAAGCCCCGAAGGTGACCCCAGCCGATCTCGGCAATGCCGAGGAAGCCCTGGACCTGGAACGTGACGTCGGCCTGAACTGATGAATCCATCGCCATCCGCTTCCGCCTTGCGCACCACCTTCGTGCCGAGGCGCAAGCGGCCTTCGATCTGGCTACTGCTGCCAGTCCTGCTACTGGTCTGCCTGAGCCTGTTGCCACTGTTATATGTCGGCCTCAAGGCCTGGCAGGCCGGCTGGGCTGAAGCCCTGCACCTGCTGTGGCGCCCCTATGTGTTGCGCCTGCTGAGCAATACCCTGCTGCTGATGCTCGGTGTGACCCTTGCCTGCGCCGTGCTCGGCCTGTCCCTGGCCTGGCTGCTGGAACGCAGCGATTTGCCGGGAAGGCGGATCTGGGGCGTGGTGCTGTGCTTGCCCTTCGCCGTACCGGCCTTTGTCAGCAGCTTCACTTGGGTATCCCTGAGCGCCGGGTTCGAAGGACTGGGCGGCGCGATCCTGGTGATGACCCTGTCCAAATACCCGCTGGTGTTCCTGCCGGTGGCGGCCACCCTGCGTAATCTCGACCCCTCCCTGGAGGAATCGGCGCGGACCCTGGGGCAAAATCGCTGGGGCGTGTTCTTCAAGATAACCCTGCCCTTGCTATGGCCTTCATTGCTGGCCGGCTCGCTGCTGATTGCCCTGCATATGCTGGTGGAGTTCGGCGCCCTGTCGATCATCGGCCTGCAGACCTTCACCACCGCCATCTACCAGCAATTCGAGCTGGAGTTCAGCAATGCCAACGCCGCCATGCTGTCGGCCGTGTTGCTGGCGCTGTGCCTGCTGCTGCTGGGGCTGGAACTGCGCGTCCGTGGCAAGGGCCGCCATGTACGCACCGGCCAGGGCGCAGCCAGGCACGCCGAACAGGTACGCCTGGGGGGCTGGAGCATCAGCGGACAACTTTACTGCCTGATGCTGGCGCTGATCGGCAGCGGTGTCCCCCTGGGCATGCTTGCCTATTGGCTGGCCGTCGGTTCATCGGCAGCCTTCCCCGTCGCGGCAATCAGCGAAGCATTGCTGTCTTCACTGGCCCTGTCCCTGGGCGGCGCCGGCCTGTGCCTGGTGCTGGCAGTGCCGGTGGGCCTGCTGGTGGTGCGCTACAAGGGGCGCCTGGCCATCTGGGCAGAGCGCCTGCCCTATCTGCTGCATGCCCTGCCAGGGCTGGTGATCGCCCTGACCCTGGTGTATTTCGCGCTGCACTATGTGCCGGTGCTGTACCAGACCTCGGCGCTGCTGCTGATTGCCTATGCCCTGCTGTTCCTGCCCCTGGCCCAGGCGCCGATCCGCACCGCGCTGAACAAGGCCGCGCCACAGCTGGAAGAAGCAGCAAGAACCCTCGGCGCATCGTCGTTCAGCGCCTTTTGCCGAGTGACCCTGCCGATCATCTTCCCGGCGCTGGGCGCGGCTTTCGCCCTGGTCTTTCTGGATGCGATGAAGGAACTGACAGCGACCCTGCTGCTCAGCCCAACCGGGCTCAACACCCTGGCCACAGAAGTGTGGGCGCATACGGCGAATGTGGAGTTTGCAGCGGCGGCACCTTATGCGGCGCTGTTGATACTGGTGTCAGGGCTACCGGTCTATCTGCTGACAACGCGGATGTATTTGAGTCGCTGAGAGGTGGCAAGCCGGCTCCTGCAGTAAGGTGGCAGGAGCCAGCTTGCCAGCCAGGCATCAGGCGCGGAACTGACCGAGGCTGGCCTTGAGCTGCGCCGCCAGGCTGTCCAGTACCTTGCCGCTGGCGGTGGTTTCTACCACGGCCTGAGCCGCACGCTCGGCCTGGGCATGGATGGTTTCCACCCGCCCACGCACCGCCTGCGCGCCCTGCGCCTGATGGGCCGCAGCCTGGGTGGCCAGGCCAATCGCGGCGTGCACCTGCTCTACCGAAGACTGCACCGATTGTTGCAGGCGAGCACTGTCGCGCAGCACCAGCAAGCCCTCGCTGGCCTGACGCCCGGCCTGACCGATAGCCGCTACGGCCTCCCGCGCGCCCTGCTGCAGGGCACCGATATGGGCCTGGATATCGCCAGTGGAGCTTTGCGTCTTGCTGGCCAGTGCCCGCACCTCATCCGCCACCACGGCAAATCCGCGCCCGGTCTCGCCGGCGCGCGCGGCCTCGATCGCAGCGTTCAATGCCAGCAGGTTGGTTTGCTCGGCAATGCCATGGATCACCGTCAGCACCACCTCGATCTGCTCGCTCTGCTGGGCCAGGCGCTCGATCACCTTGGCCCCGGTATCCACTTGCCCCGCCAGCGCCTCGATCAGGCTGCCGACCTGCTCGGAGGTGCGGGTAGTCTCGTCCGTCGCCTGACGAATCTCCACCACCTGCTGCAGTGCGGCCTGCATCGCCTGGCTTTCCGCCTGGGCTTCATCGGCCATCTGCGACAACGCCCGCAGGCTCTCTGCCACTTCATCACGCTGCGCTTCGGCTGCGGCATCAGCCCCAGCATTACGCTGGCTCATGGCGCCGATCTCGACACCTGTGCGCTGGGCCACATCCCCCGCTTCCCGCACGATGGGCTGCAACTTATCCACAAAGCGATTCACCGCCGAGGCCATGTCGCCAATCTCATCATTGCTGTTGAGCGGCACACGCTTGGTCAGATCACCTTCGCCCGCTGCCAGGTCATTGAGCGCAGCGATCAGCAAATGCAGCTTGCTCACCACGCGACGCCCCAGCACCACTGCCAGCAACAGCAGCAGGGCCAGGCCAACCAGCGCCAGGCCGACGCCGATCTGCCAGCGCAAGGTAGTCGCCGCCTCCTGCACCGTGCTCGCGGTATTGGCCTGCATCTGTGCCGCCGTACCCTGGGCCGACTGCAAGCGCGAGCGCATGGCCGCCGAGCTGTCGGCAGAAGCTCCCTTGAGGCTGTCGCCAACCAACTGATCGCTGCTGGCAATCAAGGCACTGAAGCGCTGATCCAGGGCGGCGATATCGGCCTCCACCGACGCGGTGGAGACTCCCATCAGCACCTTGCCGATTTCCACGCCATTGGGATTGATCGAGGCTTCAAGGTAGTACACCGAAGGATCGTTCTTCGCTGCATCCAGGACCTTGTCCAGCGCCCGGTCGCCCTTGCCCTTTTCCAGCAGCGCCTTGTTGATCGGGTTTTCACGATTCAGGTAACGGGTCAGGTGCTCTCCCGCCGCATCGTCATAAACCACGAACAACACATTGGGGTTGCGCTGAGCCCGTCGGGCGAACTCGGACAAGGTCGGCACATCACTGTCCCACATGGCGCGAGGCGCCACGGAGGCCAGCAACTGAGCCATGTCATTGGCAGAGTCCTTCAGGTCCTTCTCCAGCGCTGCACGCAGCTGTACCTGTTCTTCCTTGAGACGCGAAGACAGGCCGGCCGTGAGGCGTTGGCGGGTACTGCTGGAAAGACTCTCCAGACTGGAGGTGACTTCTTTGCCCGCTTGCTCGAGCTCGCCAGCCAATTTCTGGCTGTCGCCGCCCAGGCGCGAAGCCAGATCCGCCTCGAGGGCAGTCACTGTGCTCCGAGTCAGGGCAACCGCTACCAGCACTTGCACCAAAAGGGCGATACCGAGAGTAACGAACACAGGCCGTAGTAAACGGCTTTGTAACAGTGAGAGAACGGCCGACACAGGAAATCCCTCTACTTTTGACGCCATTATTCTGATGGCACTCTAGAAGTGGATTTCACAGCAAGGGTCGTGCCGCGTGGCAGGCAGAAACGACAAAGGGCCCGATTAAGGGCCCTTTGTTTTTTACATCAACGACTTATCAAGCGAACGGATGACGCAGAACGATGGTCTCGTTGCGGTCCGGGCCTGTCGAAATAATGTCGATCGGCGCGCCGACCAACTCTTCGATGCGCTTGATGTAGGCCTGGGCGGCGGCAGGCAGCTCTTCCAGGGTCTTGGCACCCAGGGTCGACTCGCTCCAGCCCGGCATCTGCTCGTACACCGGCTCCAGGCCGATGTAGCTGTCGGCGTCGGTTGGCGCGTCGATGACTGCACCATCCTGGTTCTTGTAGCCGACACAGATATTGATGGTTTCCAGGCCGTCCAGAACGTCCAGCTTGGTCAGGCACAGGCCCGAGATGCTGTTGACGTCGATGGCGCGACGCAGGATCACGGCATCGAACCAGCCGCAGCGACGAGCGCGGCCGGTGGTGGCGCCGAACTCATGACCACGCTTGGCCAGGAAAGCGCCGATGTCGTCGAACAGCTCGGTCGGGAACGGGCCCGAGCCTACGCGAGTGGTATAGGCCTTGGTGATGCCCAGGATGTAGTCCAGGTACATCGGACCCACGCCCGAACCGGTGGCGATACCACCAGCAGTAGTGTTGGAGCTGGTGACATACGGGTAGGTGCCGTGGTCGATGTCCAGCAACGAACCCTGAGCGCCTTCGAACATGATGTCCTTGCCGGCGCGGCGCAGCTGGTGCAGCTCGGCAGTCACGTCGAGCATCATCGGCTTGAGCAGTTCGGCGTATTCCATGCACTCGTCCAGGGTCTTCTGGAAGTCGATGGCCGGCTCTTTGTAGTAATTCACCAGAACGAAGTTGTGGTAGTCCAGCAGCTCGCCCAGCTTGGCGGCGAAACGCTCGCGGTGGAACAGATCGCCGATGCGCAGGCCACGACGTGCAACCTTGTCTTCGTAAGCCGGGCCGATGCCGCGGCCGGTGGTACCGATCTTCTGCTCGCCACGGGCTTTCTCGCGGGCCTGGTCCAGGGCCACGTGATAGGACAGGATCAGCGGGCAGGACGGGCTGATACGCAGGCGCTCGCGCACCGGCACACCCTTCTCTTCCAGCTTGACGATTTCACGCATCAAGGCATCCGGAGCTACCACCACACCGTTACCGATCAGGCACTGCACGCCTTCGCGCAGCACACCGGACGGAATCAGGTGCAGGACGGTCTTCTCACCGTCGATCACCAGGGTGTGGCCAGCGTTGTGGCCACCTTGGTAGCGCACTACGGCGGCGGCATGTTCGGTCAGCAGATCAACGATCTTGCCTTTGCCCTCATCACCCCATTGGGTGCCCAGGACTACGACATTCTTACCCATAACACTTGTCCTCATTCGCGCAAACTTGGTGCCGGCAGCCGCCGGCAGGAAAACTCAAGAAGCCAGCGGCAATACTTGCCAAAGCCCATTCTGCTGAATCAATTGCCGGTCGCAGTCCGCTTCACGGGCGGCGGCCAAAGGCTGCCCAGGCAAGGCCTGAACCACACGCTGACCCTCACTGCGCAAGCGGCAGACGGTCTGCCAGAGTGCCGCGTCAGTGTTGTCTGGCATCCAGATACCGCCAGACGGTAGCTCGACTTCAGCACGCCCCAGGGTCACCAGGGTTTTCAAATCGGTGGAGAAACCAGTCGCGGGACGGGCACGCCCGAAATCCGCGCCGATGTCATCGTAGCGCCCGCCCTGGGCGATGGATTGGCCCACGCCTGGAACAAATACCGCGAACACCACACCGGTGTGGTAGTGATAGCCGCGCAACTCGCCAAGGTCGAAATACAGCGGCAAGTCCGGGAACCGCACGGACAGGCGCTCGGCAATGATCAGCAATTCATCCAGCGCCAGCAGCACAGACGTCGGCGCACCGGCCAGGCGACGGCGGGCATCGCCCAGCACTTCGCGGCTGCCGCACAGGTCCACCAGGGAGCGCAGCATGTCCGCCAAGTCGGCCGGCAGGCCTTCCGTCAGGCTGATGACCTCGTCGATCGCCTTGCGTTGCAGGGCATCGAACAGTTGCTGTTCAACAGCACCGGACAAGCCGGCGGCCTGTGCCAGGCCACGGTAGATGCCAACATGTCCCAGATCCATGTGCACATCGGGCACGTCGGCCAGTTGCAGCATGGCCAGCATCAGGCTGATGACTTCAACGTCGCTGCTCGGGCTGGCATCGCCATACAACTCGGCCCCCAGCTGGATCGGGCTGCGCGAGGACGACAAGGCACGCGGCTGCGCATGCAGCACACTGCCGGCGTAGCACAGGCGGCTCGGCCCTTCGCGGCGCAGGGTGTGGGCATCAATACGCGCCACCTGCGGCGTGATGTCGGCCCGAAACCCCATCTGCCGGCCCGACTGCGGGTCGATGACCTTGAAGGTACGCAGATCCAGATCCTGGCCTGCACCTGTCAACAGGGATTCCAGGTATTCGATATGGGGAGTGACGACGAACTCGTAACCCCAACTCTGAAACAGATCCAACACCTGACGACGCGCCACTTCGATGCGCGCCGCTTCCGGCGGCAATACTTCTTCGATGCCATCTGGCAGCAGCCAGCGGTCTACCGTTGCCATTACGCCATTCCCCTATGGTCCGGGCGGCAAGCCTGGGGCCAGCCTTAGAGTGAAGCAGAAAACAGTCGCATCCGACGCGAGCTCAGCCGGACAGGCAGCCAGGAATCAGCTGTACAGACCATTTTCCTCGAAAAATCTTGCCGGACTCTTGAACGAGCCACGGCCAATCAAAGATGCAGACGCAAAAAAGCCGGGAATTTCCCGGCTGCCGCATCATACACCCGTTTTCCCAAAGGATCACCCCGCGAGGCGTTTTAGCCGCCCGGCGGGGTGCTCCAGGGTCAGGGCCTGATCAAGGCTTGGACTTTTCCAGGTAGTGGAAGAAGTCGCTGCTTGGGTCCAGAACCATGACGTCGGATTTGTTCGCGAAGCTTTCACGGTAGGCACGCAGGCTACGGTAGAACGCGTAGAACTCCTGGTCCTGGCCGTAGGCCTTGGCATAGATCGCCGCTGCCTGGGCATCACCGTCACCGCGAGCCTCTTCAGACTCCCGATAGGCTTCAGCCAACAGCACGCGACGCTGACGATCAGCATCGGCACGGATGCCTTCCGCCAGTTCGTTACCTTTGGCCCGGTGCTCGCGAGCCTCACGCTCACGCTCGGTGCTCATGCGCTCGAACACGCTGCGGTTCACTTCCTTGGGCAGGTCGATGGCCTTGACCCGGACATCGACCACTTCGATACCCAGCTCCTTTTCCGCCATCTTGTTCAGCGACGCCGTGATATCCGCCATCAGCGCGTCACGCTCACCGGAAACCACTTCGTGCAGGGTGCGCTTACCGAACTGGTCACGCAGGCCCGACTCCAGGCGACGGGAAAGACGCTCGTCGGCAATCTGCTTGAGGCCGGAAGTCGCGGTGTAGAAACGCTCGGCATCCTTCACCCGCCACTTGGCGTAGGCATCCACCATTACGGCTTTCTTTTCCAGGGTCAGGAAGCGCTGCGTCGGTGCATCCAGGGTCATCAGGCGTGCGTCGAACTTACGCACCTGGTTCACGTAGGGCACTTTCACATGCAGGCCAGGCTGGACATCCGCCTGAACCACACGACCGAACTGCAGCAACACCGCACGCTCGGTCTGAGCGACGATGTAGAAGCTGTTCCAGGCAACCACCGCCACGACAACGCCCACGATCAGGGCGATCAGCGATTTATTGCTCATCAGCGAGTCTCCCTAGAACGCGTCTGCTGCTGTTGCTGCATATGGTCAGCCGCGGCGCGCGCATTCGCTTCATTGCTGGCCGCCGACGCTGCGCCCGTTACCGGAGCACTGCCGCTACGACCACTGTCGATCATCTTGTCCAGCGGCAGATAGAGCAGATTGTTCTGCCCGCCCTTGCTGCCAGTCACCAACACCTTGCTGGTGTTGCTGAAGACTTCCTGCATGGTGTCCAGGTACAGGCGCTGACGGGTGACTTCAGGAGCCTTGCGGTACTCGGCAACCAGTTTGGTGAAGCGATCTGCCTCACCCTTGGCCCGGGATACCACTTCGTCACGGTAACCGTTGGCATCCTCGAGGATGCGCTGGGCCTGACCACGGGCTTCCGGCACGACGCCGTTGGCATAGGTTTCAGCCTGGTTGCGCGAACGCTGTTCATCTTCACGGGCACGGATCACGTCATCGAAGGCTTCCTGTACTTCACGCGGTGCCGCTGCGCTCTGTACGTTCACCTGGGTCACGGTGATACCGGTGCGATAGTTGTCCAGGAAGCGTTGCAGACGCTCCTTGATCTCACTGGCCATCAATTCACGACCTTCGGTCAACACCTGGTCCATGGCGGTGGAACCCACCACGTGACGCAGGGCGCTGTCGGTCGCATGCTGCAGGCTGATTTCCGGCTGATCGACGTTCAGCACGAAATCCTGCAGGTTGCTGATCTTGTACTGCACGGTCAGCGGCACTTCGACGATGTTCTCGTCCTCGGTGAGCATCTGACCCTGCTTGGTGTAGGCACGCTCGCGCGTGACGTTTTCCATGTACTTGCGATCGATCGGCGGGAAGTAGATGTTCAGACCCGGGCCGACGGTTTCGTAGTATTTGCCGAAGCGCAGCACTACGGCCTGCTCCTGCTCGTCTACTACATACACCGCGCTGTACAGCCACACGGCAGCCAGCACGACAAGACCGATACCCAGCAGGCCGAAACCACCGCCCTTGCCGGAACTACCGCCGTCATCACCACGTTTCTTACCACCACCGAACAACCCATTCAGGCTTTCCTGCAGCTTACGGAAGGCCTCGTCGAGATCTGGTGGCCCCTTGCGATCGCCATTATTGCGGCGCTTACCACCCCAAGGGTCCTGATTATTCGAGTTGCCACCCGGCTCATTCCAAGCCATAGCGCTCTCCATCTGATAAAGCAAAGACGCACCCACGGCGCGCCGACCAATGCTACAGAATGCCTGCTACAGCGGCACAACCGCTTGCCCAGGCTTTTATTGCAAAGTGTGTTGCTCGATGAATTCCGACGGCTGCATGCCTTCGCGACTGACCAGCCGGTTCAACTCGGCCCGTGGCAGGCGAACAGCAAGCAGGCTGACACCTTCGTCGTCGTGATCTTCTTTCTGCACAGCGTTCAACTGGAAAAACTGTGCTCGCAGTCGAGCAAAACGCTGAGGCAAGCGCAAGGTGCCTACAAACAAATCTTCACCCAGCAGCTCGGCGATGGCCTGCTTGAGCAGATCCAGCCCCTGGCCATCACGGGCCGACAGCCAGACCCGCTGCGGCTTGCCGTCAGGGTCGCGCTGGATCTGCGGCTCCACACCCTCGAGCAAATCGAGTTTGTTATAGACCTCCAGGATCGGCAAGTCTTGAGCCCCGATCTCCCCCAGCACCACCATCACCTGCTCGATCTGCGCCATGCGCTCGGGCTCATGGGCATCGATCACATGCAGCAGCAAATCGGAGTTGCTCGATTCTTCGAGGGTAGCCCGAAACGCCTCCACCAACTTGTGCGGCAGGTGGCGGATGAACCCCACGGTATCGGCCAGCACAATCGGCCCCAGGTCGTCCAGCTCAAGCCGGCGCAGGGTGGGGTCGAGGGTGGCGAACAATTGGTCGGCAGCGAAAACATCGGACGCAGTGACCGCATTGAACAGCGTGGACTTGCCGGCGTTGGTGTAGCCCACCAGGGACACTGAAGGGATATCCGCACGCTTGCGGCCACGACGGGCCTGCTCACGCTGGCTGCGAACCTTCTCCAGGCGCGCCTTGATCTGCCGCAGACGCACTCGCAACAGGCGCCGGTCGGTTTCCAGCTGGGTTTCACCGGGCCCGCGCAGACCGATACCGCCTTTCTGCCGTTCAAGGTGAGTCCAGCCACGAACCAGACGGGTGCTCATGTGCTCAAGCTGGGCCAGTTCAACCTGGAGCTTGCCTTCATGGGTGCGCGCGCGCTGAGCGAAGATATCGAGAATCAGACCCGTGCGGTCGATCACGCGACACTCGAATACACGTTCGAGGTTACGTTCCTGACTGGGTGTGAGGATGTGATTGAAAATCACCAGGTCTACCTGTTCGGCTTTGACCAGGTCGCGTAACTCCTCGACCTTGCCGCTGCCAACCAGGTATTTGGCGGTTGGCCGATGACGCGGCACGCTAACAAACGCGACGGTCTCGGCGCCGGCCGATAATGCCAGCTCCTGAAACTCCTGCGGATCTTCGCGCGCCTCAGGGTCCTGACCATCCAAGTGAACGAGAATGGCCCGTTCACCACCACCGTGGCGCTCAAAGAACAAAGGAGACTCCTATCAGGCGTTACCTGGCTCAGCGTCACCCTGTTCGGATTCGGAAGCGCTAGGCAGGCGAATCGGGCGAACTGGAACCACTGTCGAGATAGCGTGCTTGTAAACCATTTGGCTGACGGTGTTCTTCAGCAGGATGACGAACTGGTCGAAAGACTCGATCGTACCTTGCAGCTTGATCCCGTTGACCAGATAGATGGAAACCCCAACCTTCTCTTTACGCAATGTATTCAAGTAAGGGTCTTGTAGCGAATGCCCTTTTGACATGTGCCGCACTCCTTTAAGGATCAATAATAAAAATCAGAAAACAGATGGCCAAAGCCGTCACACCCCCAAGGATAGACGGCAATTGCAAGGACTCAGCTCAATATGGAGATCGTCCCCAAGTATTTCAAGGCGCGTGGCAGATTGTCGCAATCCAGGCTGTCCAACCATTGCAGGTCAGCCCAACTACGTAACCAGGTGAACTGGCGTTTCGCCAATTGGCGCGTGGCAATGATGCCCCGCTCCTGCATTTCGGCTGACGTCAGCTTGCCATCCAGATGATCCCAGACTTGGCGGTAGCCCACTGCACGTATAGACGGCAACCCGGCATGCAGGTCACTTCTGGAACGCAGAGCTACGACCTCGTCAATGAATCCCTGTTCCAACATTTGTGTGAATCTTTGTGCAATACGCTGGTGCAGTACCTGGCGATTCGCCGGAGCGATGGCCAGATTGGCGACAGTATAGGGCAATTGACTGCGTCCCGATGCGCCTGCTTCAGTACTTTGCGCCAATTGACGCTGGCGATGGGCGGTCATTGTCAGGCCACTGACCCGATAGACCTCAAGCGCCCGGGTCAGACGCTGGGGGTCGTTGGGGTGGATCCGCGCCGCCGACTCGGGGTCCACCGCCGCCAGCTGGTCGTGCAGGGCCTGCCAGCCAAGGCGTGCAGCCTCGTCCTCCAGCTCGGCACGTACCTGCGGATCCGCCGCGGGCATGTCCGCCAGGCCTTCAAGCAGCGCCTTGTAATACAGCATGGTGCCGCCCACCAACAGCGGGATCTTGCCCCGGGCGGTGATATCGGCCATGGCCGCCAGCGCATCGGTACGGAAATCCGCCGCCGAGTAGCTCTCGGCAGGGTCGAGAATATCGATCAGGCGATGGGGAAACTGCGCCAGCAGTTCCCTGGAAGGCTTCGCGGTGCCAATGTCCATGCCGCGGTAGACCAGCGCCGAGTCGACACTGATCAGCTCGCAAGGCAGCACCTTGGTCAGTTCGATGGCCAGATCGGTCTTGCCCGCAGCGGTCGGGCCCATCAGGAAAATCGCTGGAGGAAGCTGGGTCATCAACGGCCGCGCAGAAAGAGTTTGTCCAGATCGTCCAGGCCCATTTGGGTCCAGGTCGGTCGACCGTGGTTGCATTGGCCACTGCGCTCGGTGTTTTCCATGTCCCGCAGCAAGGCGTTCATTTCCGGCAGGGCCAGGCGTCGATTGGCGCGGATCGCGCCGTGGCAGGCCATGGTGCCGAGCAGCTCATTGAGGTGAGCCTGGATCCGGTCACTGGTGCCGTACTCCATCAGGTCCGCCAGTACGTCGTGCACCAGGCGATTGGCTTCCGCCTGCTTCAACAATGCCGGGATCTGGCGGATCGCCAGGGATTCCGGGCCCAGGCGCTGCAGCTCGAAGCCCAGGCGCTGGAACCAGCTCATGTGTTCTTCAGCGCAATCGGCCTCACGCTGGCTGACGGCAATCGACTCCGGCACCAGCAGCGGCTGGCCGCTCAGGCCTTCGCTGGCCATGGCCACCTTCAAGCGCTCGTACATGATCCGCTCGTGAGCTGCGTGCATGTCCACCAGCACCAGACCCAGGGCGTTTTCCGCCAGGATGTAGATCCCCTTGAGCTGGGCCAGGGCATAGCCCAGGGGCGGAATGTCCTCCTGGCCGTCCGGCAAGGCCGCCGCCGGCGCCCCCGGCAACGGGGCAAAGAACTCGCGGTACACGCCCTGGCTCTCGGCGGCCGGCAACACTGGCTGTGGCCGTGGCGTGTACTGATATTGATAGCCACTGCCGGCTCCCGCGCCCGGCGCATTGAAGCTCGGCTGGGATTGGGGCTGCTCCAGAGCCAGGTTCGCGGCCAGGCGCA
Source organism: Pseudomonas sp. JV245A (assembly GCF_032424515.1). Classification (NCBI taxonomy): domain Bacteria; kingdom Pseudomonadati; phylum Pseudomonadota; class Gammaproteobacteria; order Pseudomonadales; family Pseudomonadaceae; genus Pseudomonas; species Pseudomonas sp. JV245A. Next base: position 16,541 of record NZ_VYKE01000004.1, on the reverse strand, counting down.
TCTCACCCTGAGGCCCGAACTCACCGGCCTCGATACCTGTCGGGCGCACGATGCCCGCGACCGCCGCCGGCGCCGCCAACTGGTCCTCGGGCCGCACATCACCCAGGGCCCGGTGCAAGGTGCCATAAAGGAAGTCGTGCACCATGCGCCCGTCACGGAAACGCACTTCGTGCTTGGTCGGGTGCACGTTGACGTCGACCACCGACGGGTCGACTTCGAAAAACAGAACAAAGGTCGGGTGTCGACCGTTGAACAGAACATCGCGATAAGCCTGGCGTACCGCGTGAGCCACCAGCTTGTCCCGTACTGCGCGACCGTTGACGTAGAAGTACTGCAGGTCCGCCTGGCTGCGGGAGAAGGTCGGCAAGCCCACCCAGCCCCACAGATGCAAGCCGTTGCGCTCGACCTCGATGGGCAACGCCTGCTCCAGGAAGCCCGAACCGCACACCGCCGCCACACGACGGGCACGAGCGGCGTCGTCCTTGGCCTCGTGCAGGCTGAGGATGCTCTTGCCGTTGTGCCGCAAGTGGAAGGCCACGTCGAAACGCGCCAGGGCCAGGCGCTTGATCACTTCCTGCAGGTGATCGAACTCGGTCTTTTCCGCCTTGAGGAACTTGCGTCGTGCCGGCGTATTGAAGAACAGATCGCGAACTTCCACCGAAGTGCCTACCGGGTGCGCCGCCGGCTGCACCCTTGGTGCCATGTCCCGGCCTTCGGTTTCCACCTGCCAGGCCTGCTCGGCATCCCGGGTACGGGACGTGAGGGTCAGGCGCGCCACGGAGCTGATGGAAGCCAGGGCCTCGCCGCGGAACCCCAGGCTCATCACCCGCTCCAGGTCTTCCAGGTCGCGGATCTTGCTGGTGGCGTGCCGGGCCAGGGCCAGCGGCAAGTCGTCGGAGGAAATGCCGCTACCGTCGTCACGTACCCGCAGCAGCTTGACCCCGGCCTGCTCCACATCCACATCGATGCGCTTGGCGCCGGAGTCCAGGCTGTTTTCCAACAGCTCCTTGATCACCGAAGCAGGGCGCTCGACCACCTCGCCCGCGGCAATCTGGTTGGCCAGGCGCGGGCTGAGCAGCTCGATGCGTGCGCTACTGATTACCGATTCACTCATTCCTTGGCCGCCAGTTCTGTACCGGGGATGGTCAACACCTGCCCCACTTTCAATTCATCGCTTTTCAGGTTGTTGGCACTGCGTAGCGTGGCCGCGGAGACCTGATAGCGCACGGCGATCATGGCCAGGGTTTCCCCCGGATTGACCCGGTGATCACGCGGACCCTGGGCGATCTTCCCGGAATCGCGCAGCCAGGCAATATAGGTGCCCGGTGGAGGGTTCTGCTGGAAGAACTGCCGCACGCCGCTGCTGATGGAGCGCGCCAGGGCCTGCTGATGGCTGGCGGTGGCCAGCTTCGAGGCCTCGTTGGAGTTGGAGATAAAGCCGGTTTCCACCAGGATCGACGGAATATCCGGGGATTTGAGCACCATGAACCCGGCCTGTTCCACCCGCTGCTTGTGCAACGGAGTCACCCGGCCGATGTTGTTCAGGACTTTCTGCCCGACATTCAGACTGGAGGTCAGGGACGCTGTCATCGACAGGTCCAGCAGCACCCCGGCCAGCATCCGGTCCTTGTCATCCAGGCTGACGTTGCCAGCCCCGCCGATCAGGTCGGAACGGTTCTCGCTGTCCGCCAGCCAGCGCGCGGTTTCCGACGTGGCACCACGTTCAGACAAGGCAAACACCGATGCGCCAAAGGCCGCGGCCGAAGGCGCAGCGTCGGCGTGGATCGAGACGAACAGGTCGGCGCCCTTCTTGCGGGCGATCTCGGTACGACCGCGCAATGGAATGAAGTAGTCGCCAGTACGGGTCAGCTCGGCGCGGAAACCCTTGAGGCCATTGACCTGACGCTGCAATTCGCGAGCAATGGCCAGCACCACGTCTTTTTCATGCTGCCCGCGGGAGCCGGAGGCACCCGGGTCTTCGCCGCCGTGGCCGGCATCGATCACCACAATGATGTCGCGCTTGCCCGCCGGGGCTGGCGGCAGCTTGATCGCCGGCTCCGCCGGAGTGACGGGCACTGCTGGGACAGTGGCCACAGTAGGTGGCGGCGCAGCAGGTGGCGCGGCGTCAGCCGGGTTGTCGAACAGATCGACCACCAGGCGATTGCCGTACTGAGCGTTGGGCGCCAGGGTGAAACTCTTCGGCGTGACGGCCTTTTTCAGGTCGATGACCACCCGCAGGTCACTGGGCGTGCGCTGTGCCGAGCGCATGGCGGTAATCGGTGTATTGGCCGTGGCGACATTCAGCGGACCGCCAAGGGTCGCGCCATTGATATCGATCACCAGACGATCCGGGGCCGTCAGGGTAAAGACGCTGTGCTGAACCGGGCCGGACAGGTCGAATACCAGTCGCGTGTTATCCGGTGCCCGCCACAGGCGGACGCTGCGAACCTGTGTAGCGGCCACAGCATCGACGGCCAATGCCGTAAGCAACAGTCCTACGACAGCAACCAACGCGCGAATGCGCATACCTAACCCCATCAATTATTTGAATTCCAACGCCAAAGCGGCACACCAGGACTCGCCACGCGAGCCTTGAGACAACAGATGCACAGAACGCCCATTGTTATGCGGGGTAATGGTAATGGTCAGGTCAGGCTTTGGCAAAAAGCCTGCACCACGCTGGGGCCACTCCAGCAGGCACAGAGCATCGCCCTCGAAGTAGTCGCGAATCCCCAGGAACTCCAGCTCCTCAGGATCCACCAGGCGGTACAGGTCGAAGTGGAAAGCCCGCACCGAGCCGATCTCGTACGGTTCGACCAGGGTAAAGGTCGGACTCTTCACTGCCCCCGCGTGCCCCAGGCCACGGATGATCCCTCGCGACAAGGTGGTTTTGCCCGCTCCCAGGTCGCCCTCGAGGAAGATCACCCCCACGCCTTGGGTCACCTGGGCAATACGTGCACCAAATTCCACCATGGCCTGTTCGTCGGCCAGAAAAAGGGTTAACTCAGACACGGTGATTGTTCCTCCAACAACTGACGAATGGCTGGAATCAGATCACTGGCCGCCAGCCCTCGGCCCAATTTGCCTTGCTGCTCGCCCGCGCTGGCATGCAGCCAGACCGCCAGGCAGGCGGCATCGAATGCCGACAAGCCTTGCGCCAGCAAGGCGCCGATCAGGCCAGCCAGCACATCACCCAAGCCTGCCGTGGCCATCGCCGGATGCCCTACGTCACAGCGGGCCAGCCGCCCATCGGCAGTGGCGATCAGGCTACCGGCCCCCTTGAGTACCGCAACCGCTGCGTATTTTTTGCTCAACGCCAGGGCCGCTGCAGGGCGATCCGCCTGCACCTCGGCGCTGGAGATACCCAGCAGCCGCGCCGCCTCTCCCGGATGGGGAGTGATGACACTCGCGGCAGGCAGTTGCAGCCCGCCCTCGGCCAGCAGGTTCAAGGCATCGGCATCCCACACCTGGGGCAACGGCGCATTGGCCGCCGCCGACAGCAGACTGCGCCCCCAGGCGCCCTGCCCCAACCCCGGCCCGACCACCAGCACCGTGGCCCGAGCCAGCAACCCCATCAACTGGTTGGCCGAATGAGTGCCCTGGGTCATGACCTCAGGCAAGCGCGCCGCAGCGGCAGCCACATGCTCACTGCGGGTCGCCAGGGACACCAGCCCCGCGCCACTGCGCAAGGCACTTTCCGCACTCAGCAAGGCGGCGCCGGCAAAACCTCGATCGCCCCCAATCAGCAACAGGTGCCCGAACTGGCCCTTGTGGGCATCGCGAAGTCGTCCATTCAGATGTGGCAAATGGCCAGAAGTCAGCAACTGAACGTCAGGTAGAGGGTGTTTTGTCTGCGGCATGCGTCTTCGAGCTCCGATGTCTGGCAGAATTATACGCACCTCAGCCCCGGTTTCTCTCGCCTCATGCCCGCTATTACCCAGGATCTTCCCGCTCTCGCCCAATCGATCAAGGACTGGGGCCGCGAACTGGGCTTTCAACAAGTCGGCATCAGCGGCCTGGACCTGGCCGAGCATGAGCAGCACCTGGAACGCTGGCTCGCCGCCGGCTACCACGGCGAGATGGAATACATGGGCGCCCACGGCAGCAAACGCTCCCATCCCGACCAGTTGGTGCCTGGCACCCTGCGGGTGGTTTCGCTGCGCATGGACTACCTGCCCGGCGACACCCAGATGGCCCAGCGCCTGGCCCAGCCTTCCAAGGCCTACGTTTCGCGCTATGCCCTGGGGCGCGATTATCACAAGCTGATCCGCAAGCGCGTACAGCAACTGGCCGAGCGCATCCAGCAAGCCATCGGCCCCTTTGGCTACCGCGCCTTCGTCGATAGCGCTCCGGTGCTGGAAAAAGCCATCGCCGAACAGGCCGGGCTCGGCTGGATCGGCAAGAACACCCTGGTGCTGAATCGCAAAGCCGGCAGCTACTTCTTCCTCAGTGAACTGTTCGTCGACCTGCCCCTGCCGGTGGACGCGCCCCACGCCACGGAGCACTGCGGCCGCTGCACCGCCTGCCTGGACATCTGCCCGACCAACGCCTTCGTCGGCCCCTATGTGCTGGATGCCCGACGTTGCATTTCCTACCTGACCATCGAGCTCAAAAGCGCCATCCCCGAAGACCTGCGCCCGCTGATCGGCAACCGGGTATTCGGCTGCGATGACTGCCAGATCGTCTGCCCCTGGAATCGCTTCGCCCGCTCAACGGCCGAGGGCGACTTCAAGCCCCGGCACAACCTGGACAATGCCGAACTGGCAGAGCTGTTCATGTGGGACGAGGACAAATTCCTCAGCAATACCGAAGGTTCACCCTTGCGCCGCGCCGGCTACGAGCGCTGGCTACGCAACCTGGCGGTGGGCCTGGGCAACGCACCCTCTAGCATTCCGGTTCTGGAAGCCCTCAAGGCCCGCCAGGACTACCCCTCGGAACTGGTTCGCGAACATGTGCAATGGGCCCTGGACCAGCACGCCAACCGTCAGTGTTCGTCGTTGTAGACGAACTTGGGCATTTCCCAGTGAAAACGGATCGCCAGCAGGCGCAATAGAAAGCCGCCGAACAGGGTGACCAGGATCGACTGCTCGCTGGGCAGTTGCAGGTAGATGCACAGCATGTAGCACCAGGCCGCGGCGAAGGACACGCTGGCGTACAGCTCGCGGCGAAAGATCAGCGGGATATCGTTGCAGAAGATGTCCCTGAGGATGCCGCCAAAGACCCCGGTGATCACCCCACTGACTGAAGCCACCAGCATGCCGTGGCCCATTTCCAGGGCAGTCATGCAGCCGATCAGGGTAAAGGCCACCAGGCCCACGGCGTCGAGCACCAGAAACAGCGAGCGCAGGTGACGCATCAAGGGCGCGATGAAGATCGTCACCAACGCCGCCACCGAGGTCAGCACCAGGTATTCCGGGTGCTTGACCCAGGTCAGCGGGTAGTGGCCCAGCAGCACATCACGCACCGAACCGCCGCCGAGTGCGGTGACGCAGGCAATCAGCACCACACCGAACCAGTCCATGCCGCGCCGGCCGGCAGACAGGGCGCCGGTCATGGCTTCGGCGGTAATGGCAATCAGATAAAGCATCAACAGCATGATGGCGGTCCTTGCAGGAAGGCGCGCAGTCTACTCAGTTGAAGCGGGCACCAAAAGGGGGCGGGTACGGGCGCCGAGTCGCAGCGGGCGCCCGTTCGCCGGCAAGTCGGCGCCTGCGGGTCAGAACTTGATGAAGTGCTTGCGGTAGTGCTGGAGCTCGGCAATGGACTCGCGAATATCGTCCAGGGCCAGGTGGGTGCTGCCTTTCTTGAAGCTGTCGCGCACGTCCGGCGCCCAGCGGGCGGCCAGTTCCTTGAGGGTCGAGACGTCCAGGTTGCGGTAGTGGAAGTAGCTTTCCAGAGCCTTCATGTGGCGGTACAGGAAGCGCCGGTCCTGGCAGATGCTGTTGCCGCAGATCGGCGATTTGCCCTTGGGTACCCACTGCTCCAGGAAGGCAATGGTCTGGGCTTCTGCTTCGGCCATGCTGATGCGGCTTTCGCGAACCCGCTGGGTCAGACCGGAACCACCGTGCTGGCGGGTGTTCCATTCATCCATGCCGGCGAGGATCTCGTCGCTCTGGTGGATGGCGATGACCGGTCCTTCAGCCAAGGTGTTGAGGTTGCTGTCAGTGACAATGGTGGCCATCTCGATGATGACGTCGGTGTCAGGGTTCAGACCGGTCATTTCCAGGTCGATCCAAATCAGGTTCTGCGGGTTTTGCATGGGTGGGCTCCTCGGCGTAGTTGCGCAGTTTAGCCTAGAGGGCCTGCCCGGCGTGCTAAACTCGCCGCCGTTTTACCTATCCGCCGTAATTATCGACACGGAACACCAATGGCCAAACGCCAGCTCAATCGCCGCCAAAACTGGCGCATCGAAAAGATCCAGGGTGAGCGCGCCGCCCGCGCCGCCAAACGCGAGTCCTCTGCCGTCGAGGCGCTGGAAGGTGGCGACCTGGGCCCGGAACAGACCGGCCTGGTCATCGCTCACTTCGGCGTCCAGGTCGAAGTCGAGGCTCGCGAAGGCGAAACGGCCGGCCAGGTATTCCGCTGCTACCTGCGGGCCAACCTGCCGGCCCTGGTGACCGGCGACCAGGTAGTCTGGCGCGCCGGCAACCAGGGCATCGGGGTGATCGTCGCGCAACTGCCGCGCAGCACCGAGCTGTGCCGCCCGGACAGCCGCGGCCAGCTCAAGCCGGTGGCCGCCAACGTCGACATGATCGTGATCGTGTTTGCGCCCATGCCCGAGCCCCACGCCAACCTGATCGACCGCTACCTGGTAGCCGCCGAGCATGCTGGAATCCGGCCGTTGCTGCTGCTGAACAAGGCCGACCTGATCGATGAGCAGAACGCCCCTGCGCTCAACGCCCTGCTCGCGGTCTACCGTCAGCTGGGCTACCCGCTGCTGGAGGTCTCGGCTCATCACGGCGACGGCATGGAGCAGTTGCAAGCCCTGCTGGACGGGCGCATCAGTGTATTCGTCGGCCAGTCGGGGGTGGGCAAGTCGTCCCTGGTCAACAGCCTGCTGCCGGAAGTCGAAACCCGCGTCGGCCCGCTGTCGGAGCTCTCCGGCCAGGGCACTCACACCACCACGACCGCGCGCCTGTTCCACTTCCCCGGTGGCGGTGAGCTGATCGACTCCCCCGGTATCCGTGAGTTCGGCCTCGGCCATGTCAGCCGCGCCGATGTCGAGGCCGGGTTCATCGAGTTCAATGACTTGCTGGGCACCTGCCGCTTCCGCGATTGCAAGCACGATCGCGAGCCGGGCTGTGCCTTGCTCAAGGCCCTGGAAGACGGGCGGATCCAGCAGCAACGGATGAACAGCTACCGCTCGATCCTCGCCAGCCTGCCAGACAACAGTTACTGATTGACCTGACCCAGATACGACAAGGCCGCGATCTTCGCGGCCTTGTCGTTTGTCACTTCGCCGTGCCCGGCGTAGCGGGCGGCGCCACCGGAGCAGTGGGAGCTGGAGCTGGAGCTGGAGCTGGAGCTGGAGCCGAAGACTGGCCCGCCGCACCCTGCTCGTCCATCTTCAGCACACCGTCCTCGAAGATATTCATACGTTGACGCACCTCGTGCGCCGGCAGCGGTTCGCTACCGGGCGGCAAGGCATTCGGGTCGGCTGCCGCCCCCGGTACTTCACCGGGAGCACCGCTACCCTGGGTCGGTACCGGAGCATTGGGATCGGTCTGCTCACCCTCGATGGCACGCTGGGCCTTCTTGGTCAGCACGACGATATCGATGCGCCGGTTGACCGGGTTGAACGGGTCCTTGCGATCGAATAGAGCCGACGAAGCAAAGCCCACCACACGCGCAACTTGCGGATCAGGATAACCACCCGCCACCAGCGCCCGACGCGCAGCGTTGGCCCGGTTGGCCGACAGTTCCCAGTTGCCGAAGTCGCCAGTGCCCGAATAGGGCTTGGCGTCGGTGTGACCGCTGATGCTGATCTTGTTCGGCACGGTCTTGATGGTGTCAGCCATGGCCAGCAGGATGTCTTCGAAATACGGCTTCAGACGTGCACTGCCAGAGTCGAACATCGGCCGGTTCTCGGCGTCCATGATCTGGATCCGCAGGCCGTCCGGGGTGATCTCGAAGAGGATCTGGTCCTTGAACTTCTGCAGTTGCGGGTTTTCTTCAACCTTGTTCTGCAACTCTTGCAACAGCAACTCGAGACGCTCGCGCTCGACCTGCTCGGCCATGCCCTCCACCTGGTCGGCATCCACCGTGACCTTGTCCGGTTGTGGCTGGGACTTGATCTCGGGGTTGAGGGTGTTGTCCGGCGCCAGCTCAGGAGAGCCGCCCAGGTCGATGATGTAGGGCGTACCGCTTTCCGAGAAGCCGATCGGATCCTTGAAGTAACCGGCGATGGCGATCTTCTGTTCCGGGGTGGCCGTGGACAGCAGCCACAACACCAGGAAGAACGCCATCATCGCCGTGGCGAAGTCGGCGAAGGCGATTTTCCAGGCGCCCCCGTGATGTCCGCCAGCGAAGCGCTTGACGCGCTTGATGATAATCGGCTGATTATTTTCCATGACTTAGCGACCGCGAACCGCTTGTTCCAGCTCGGCGAAGCTAGGACGGTGCGCCGGGTACAGAACCTTGCGCCCGAACTCCACGGCCAGGGACGGCGGCATGCCAGAAGCCGAGGCCACCAGCGACGCCTTGATGGCTTCGTAGACGTTCAGTTCTTCCTTGGCGTCGTGGGCCAGGGAGTGGGCCAGCGGGCCGAAGAAGCCATAGGCCGCGAGAATACCGAAGAAGGTACCCACCAGCGCCGCACCTACGTGCAGGCCGATGGACTTCTGGTCGCCATCGCCCAGGGAGGCCATGGTCACCACGATCCCCAATACCGCCGCGACGATACCGAAACCGGGCATGCCGTCGGCAATCCCGTTGACCGCATGGGATGGATGCTCGAGGTCTTCCTTGAGGCTGAACAGCTCCATGTCGAACAGGCCTTCCAGCTCGTGGGGAGCCATGTTGCCGGAGGACATGATGCGCAGATAGTCACAGACGAAGGCGGTCATGCGTTCATCTTTGAGCACCGCCGGGTACTTGGCGAAAATCGGGCTGGCCGCGGCGTCCTCGATATCGCCTTCGATGGCCATCATGCCTTCGCGACGACTCTTGTTGAGGATCTCGTAGATCAGGCCCAGCACTTCCAAGTAGAAGGTGTGGGTGAAGCGCGAGCTGAACATGCCCAGGGATTTCTTGACGACGTGCATCGTCATATAGCCCGGGTTGGCCTGGAGGAATGCGCCAAAGGCTGCGCCGCCGATGATCAGCACTTCGAAAGGCTGGATCAGTGCCGCGATTTTGCCGTGGGAAAGCACGTATCCGCCGAGCACGCTCGCGAATACGACGATGATGCCGATAATTTTAGCCATAGGTAGGGGAGTACTTATTGAGTCGGGTTCAAGGTCATATTCGGAAGTTCTTAAAACTCTTCTTCTACTTATCGGCAAAACTGCGCCAGACTATAGCCAGTTAAGGCGAAAAGCCAGTTTGGCCCGCTCTGGGCGTGTTCACAGCAGACGATGATTGCGCCCGACCATGTCTAATGAAACCAGCGTCCCACATTCTCCGCCCGCCTCTCTCGACGCCTGGGTAAAGCTCCTCAATGGCGTGCGCCTGCCGGTGCCCCAGGCCAGCCATGACCGGGTCTGCCGCGCCATCGCCAACAACCGCAGCTCGCTGCGGGAGATTGTCGATCTGATGCAAAACAGCCCGGCACTGGCCTTGAGCGTGATCCGCGAAGCCAACCGGCATTCCCACGGCAGCATGAGCGAACCGGCGGAAAACCTGGAGATCGCGGTCAATCGACTGGGCCTCAAGCGTACCGAGGAGTTGCTCGAGCAACTGCCGACGCTGCCTGAAGAGCAGATCCCCCAGGCATTGCGCCAGTTCCAGCTGATCAGCCAGCACGCCAGCCAGCAAGCCAATGGCTTCTTTGCCGGACGCCTGGCGCGACTCTGGCAGGACATCCACTGGGGCAGCCTGCTGTTTCTCTCGCCGCTGTGGGCCATGGCCCTGGTCTATCCCAAGCTGCTGGAAGAGTGGGAACTGCGGGTCATCTACAAGCACGAATCCGCACACGACGTTGAACTGCAACTGTTCGGAGTGCGGCTGATGGAAATGTGCCAGGCCCTGGTCCTGGCCTGGCACCTGCCGATCTGGGTCCAGCAGGGCTATCGCCTGCTGACCCAGGAGCAGCACCTGCTGGCCAAGGTCATGCTGATTGCCCGCGACAGCGACAACCCGCTGCGCCAGCAACAACGCCTGGACGCTGAACCGGACCTGCGGCGCTGGCTGAACCAGCCGGCCAACACTGTGTTGCTGGCCAACGGACTGGCGCTGGCGGCGCAACAGTCCTGGAACAGTCCCCATGGCCGGCGCTGGCAGAACCTTACCGCTCTTTATCTGCAGATCCCCCTGGACCAGGTCCAGCAACAGTTGCACCAACAGGCAGCACAAAGCGCCCGCAACGACACCCAGCCCGATCTCTGGCACCCGGCCCAGGCCCTGCTCTGGCCTTGGGATGCCCGACGCCTGCATCACGGCGAGCAACCAGCCCCGGCGCCCACCGCACTGGAACTGGCCAAGTGGCGCAAGCTCTGCGGCGAACTGTTGCTGGACCCCAGCCCCTTTACCAACGCCGTGCACCTTACCGGCTTTGCCCGGGATGCCTTGGCGGCATGCGGCATGCATCGGGTCATGCTGCTGATGGTCGATCGCAGCCTGAGCCACCTGCGAGTGCAACAGCTTTACGGCCTGCCCAGGGAAGCGGCCAGCCTGACCCTGCAGGCCAAGCAGAGCCCGCTGTTGCAACGCCTGCTGGAAAAATCCGCGCAGATCCGCCTGACCCCGGCCAACCGGGCCCAGTTCGCCCCTCACCTGCCAAGCTCGCTGCGCCAGCTGTTTCGCGGCGAACACCTGCTGATCCGCTCACTGTCGTGCAATGGCCGGGTACTGATGCTGGCGATCGCCGACCAGGGCGGCGTGCCGTTCTCGGAAATCAGCGTCCAGGCCTTCGGCAAGACCGCCCAGTGCATCGAAAAAGCCTTGCACAGCTTTACCAACCGCAGCCAATGACGCTTGCGCTACAATCCTTCCCTTTGCGCCCTGGGGACCTGACATGTCTGACTTCTCTGGCTTGCCGCTGGTCATTGAACCGAGCGACCTGCTCGCCCGCCTGAACGCCCGCGAACTGATCCTGGTCGACCTGACCAGCGCTGCCCGCTATGCAACCGGGCATATTCCCGGGGCGCGCTTCGTCGACCCCAAGCGCACTCAGCTGGGCCAGGCGCCGGCTCCCGGGCTGCTGCCGCCGCAAGCGACGCTTGAAACGCTGTTCGGCGAACTCGGGCACAACCCGGACGCGGTCTATGTGGTCTACGACGATGAAGGCGGTGGCTGGGCCGGGCGCTTCATCTGGCTGCTGGACGTGATCGGCCACCACCGCTACCACTACCTCGACGGAGGCCTGCCGGCCTGGCTGGCGGAAGGCCTGCCCGTGTCTACCGAAGTGCCGGCCGCGGTCGGCGGCCCCGTGGCGCTGGCCCTGCATGACGAGCCCACCGCCACCCGCGAATACCTGCAAAGCCGTCTCGGCGCGGCGGACCTGGTGATCTGGGACGCCCGCGGACCGCTGGAGTACTCCGGCGAAAAAGTCCTGGCAGCCAAGGGCGGGCATATCCCCGGCGCGGTGAATTTCGAATGGACCGCCGGCATGGATCAGGCACGCCACCTGCGCATCCGCCGCGACATGCCACAGATCCTTGCGGACCTGGGCATCAGCAAAGACAAAGAAGTGATCACCCACTGCCAGACCCACCATCGCTCCGGCTTCACCTATCTGGTGGCCAAGGCGCTGGGCTACCCACGGGTCAAGGGCTACGCCGGTTCCTGGGGCGAATGGGGCAATCATCCCGATACGCCCGTAGAGATTTAAGGTTTTTAAGGACACCCAATGAAAAAGCGTTTGTTCATCATCAGCCAGTACCTGCTGCCTCATCACCTGCTGTCGCGCCTGGCCGGCTGCATTGCCGAGTGCCGCGTGCGCTGGTTCAAGAATGCCTTCACCCGCTGGTTCGCCAAGCAGTATCAAGTGGATATGTCCGAGGCCCAGGTCGAGGACGTGACCGCCTACGAGCATTTCAACGCCTTCTTCACCCGCGCCCTCAAAGACGGCGCGCGGCCGCTGGACCCGACCCCGGGCGCGGTGCTCAGCCCTGCCGACGGCGCGGTCAGCCAACTGGGCCCGATCGAACACGGCCGAGTGTTCCAGGCCAAGGGCCACAGCTACAGCGTGCTGGAACTGCTGGGCGGTGACCCGGCCCTGGCACAGCCGTTCATGGGCGGCGACTTTGCCACCATCTACCTCTCCCCCAAGGACTACCACCGGGTGCACATGCCCCTGGCCGGCACCCTGCGGGAAATGGTCTATGTGCCGGGCCGGATCTTCTCGGTCAACCAGACTACCGCTGAAAACGTACCCGAGCTGTTCGCACGCAACGAGCGCGTGGTGTGCATCTTCGATACCGAGCGCGGCCCGATGGCGCTGGTGCTGGTGGGCGCGATGATCGTCGCTTCGATCGAAACCGTCTGGGCCGGCCTGGTAACGCCGCCCAAGCGCGAACTCAAGACCGTGCGCTACGACGAAGCCGCCCGCGCTCCGATCCACCTGGAGAAAGGCGCCGAAATGGGCCGCTTCAAGCTGGGCTCCACGGCCATCGTGCTGTTTGGCCCGGACCAGGTGCAGTGGGCCCAAGAGCTGGCTGCCGGCTCGCCCGTGCGGATGGGCCAGGGCCTGGGCCTGCCCAAGGCTTGAGGCCTGAATGCCGGACATAAAAAACGCCGCTGATCAGCGGCGTTTTTTATGAGCGGGGATTTTCCGGCGGCTCAGAGTTGCCCGTCGCGGTCACGGAACCCCAGCAGGTACAGCACGCCATCCAGGCCCAGGGTCGAGATCGCCTGCTTGGCCGACTGCTTGACCAGCGGCTTAGCGCGGAATGCCACGCCCAGGCCGGCAATGCCGAGCATCGGCAAATCGTTGGCGCCATCGCCGACAGCGATGGTCTGCTCCAGGCGCAGGCCTTCCTTGTGCGCCAGCTCACGTAGCAGATCGGCCTTGCGCTGGGCGTCGACAATCGGCTCCACCGCCACGCCAGTGACCTTGCCGTCCACCACTTCCAGCTCGTTGGCGAACACGTAGTCGATACCCAGCTTGGCTTGCAGCTGCTTGGCAAAGTAGGTGAAGCCGCCGGAGAGGATCGCGGTCTTGTAGCCCAGGCGCTTGAGCTCGGCGAACAGGGTTTCGGCGCCCTCGGTCAGGCGCAGGGAGGCGCCGATGGCGTCCAGCACATTGACGTCCAGGCCCTTGAGTAGCGCCAGGCGCTCCTTGAAACTGGCGCGGAAGTCCAGCTCGCCGGCCATCGCCCGCTCGGTGATTTCCGCGACCCGATCGCCGACACCGGCCGCCTTGGCCAGCTCGTCGATGACTTCGGCCTCGATCAGCGTCGAATCCATGTCGAACACCGCCAGGCGCCGGTTACGGCGGAACAGCGAGTCTTCCTGGAAAGCGATATCGACGTTCAGCTCCTGGGCCACGCTGAGGAACTCGGCCCGCAGGGCTTGCGGATCGGCGGCTTCGCCACGTACCGAGAACTCGATGCAGCCCTTGCCCTGGTCGGCAGGCATATCCAGGGGCATGCGCCCGGACAGGCGATCGATATGGTCGATGTTCAGGCCGTACTTGGCGGTGATGGAACTCACGCGCTGCAACTGTTCGGCGGTAACCTTGCGCGTCAGCAGGGTCACGATATGGCGCTTCTTGCCCTGCCCGGCGACCCACTGCTGGTAATCCTCCTCGGACACCGGCGTGAAGCGCACCTGCTGGTCGAGCTTGTAGGCGGTGAACAGGATGTCCTTGAGCACCGACGAGCTCTGCTCGTTGCTGGGAATTTCAACCAGGATGCCGAACGACAAGGTGTCGTGGATCACCGCCTGACCGATGTCGAGAATGTTCACACCACCCTGGGCCAGAACGCCGGTAATGGCCGCAGTCAGACCGGGACGATCTTCGCCGGTGATGTTTATCAGGACAATTTCGCGCAAGGCGCACCCCCGAGGTGGAAAAAAAGCGCATTCTACCCACTTTCGGTGACCATCGGGCACAGCCAGCGCTTTGCCGGTCTAGGGCCTGTCGCTATACTGCGCGTCAACTTCACGGACAAAAGAGCCGAGCTCAGTGAACCGGCCCACGCCAGTTAAAACCGATAACTTCTTCCTGCTGATCTTCCGTGCACTGCGCCACCGCCGTGTGCCGATTGCATTGCGCATTGCCAGCCATAACGTGATCCTGGTCGCCCTGGCCCTGGTGATCTATGCCGGCGTGATGGGCCTGCAGTTCAAGCAAGCCATGCACGAACAAGCCGACGCCCTGGGTCAGAGCCTGACCACCCAGACCGCCACCTCGGCCACCGAGCTGCTGGTGTCCAACGACATCCTCAGCCTCAATGTCCTGCTCAACAATCTGACCAAGAACCCGCTGGTGGCCCACGCGGCCATCTACAGCGTGGACAACCGCATCCTCGCCGAGGCCGGCCAGCGCCCCAAGAGCAGCCTGCTGGGTGAAACCGAGGGCGTGTACCAGACCAAGATCACCTTCCAGGACGTGACCGCGGGCAACCTGCGAATCAGCCTGGACATGGCGCAATTCCAGCAGCCGATGACCATCAGCCTGCAAAGCATGGGCATCCTCAGCGCCATCCTGCTGGCCCTGGCCCTGGCCTTGAGCCTGCGCCTGGGGCGGCACATCTCGACTCCGCTGCTGCAACTGCGAGTCTGGCTGCGTGACCTGGACGAACACACTCCCGCCACTCAGCGCCAGGACGAAATCGGCGATCTGGCGCGTCAGCTGCATGCCCGCCTGGTGCCGGAAAAACCCGAACCGGCACCGCAGCCCGAGACTGAAGTACAAGACGACGAGGACGATGAGCCGGCATTCGAAGTGCGCAACCTGCGGGACCCGAGCTTCGACGAAAGCGCTCCGGTAGCAGGCCTGAAGCCTGCACCCCGGCACCTGGTTCACGCCGAAGAAGACGAACTGGACGAGGAAGACCCCTTCGCCGACCTGCGGGACAGCTCATCGACGCCTGCTGCCAAGCCACAACCGCAACCACAGGTTCCGGCCCAGCCCCAGCACAGTGCGGTACTGGCGGTGCAACTCGGCGCCCAGGAGCAACTGCGACGCCTGCCCCGCGCCCGCCTGATGGAACTGCTGGAACGCTACCGCGATTGCCTCGACCAGGCCGCCTCGCTGTACCAGAGCGAACTACATACCCTGAACGATGGCAGCACGCTGATGCTGTTCCACAGCGAAGACAGCGGTGACGACTACCTGACCAACGCCATCTGCTGCGGCGAGTTGCTGCGCGCCCTGGGCCATGCCCTGCAGATCGAAGTGGCGGACAGCGGCATCACCCTGCAACTGCAACTGGGCCTGACCCTGGGCGACGAACTGTTCGGCCTGAGCCAGATCGACCTGCTGCTCACCGAAACCGCTCAGGATGCCCTGGCCCTGTCCCAGCACAGCCGCAACCTGCTGCTGGTGGAGCGCAAGGTCAATGACGACCCGCTGCTGCGCCAGCGGGCACGTATTCGCCCGATCGCCAGCCCGGAAGGTGCCTGCTGCGTGGAACGCCTGATGGAGCCCTACCCGTCGATGCTGGAGCGGCAACTGGCACGCATGCATGAAACACGGGCCAAGCTGTAAGGCTGACCCGCAAAAAGAAGCCCGCCCAGTGCGGGCTTTTTCATGAGCTTTGTGTAGCCGCTGGCGCAGCCTGCGACAAGCCCCGCAGGGGCTTCAACGCTGGTGATATCGCTGCGTGCCTGCGGCCCGCTCGCAGCCTTCGGCAGCGGCTACAGGAGATTGCGTTGGCCAGAGCCAGAAACGACAAGGCCCGCTGTTGGGCGGGCCTTGTCTCGCGGCATGTCAACTCAGAACCTGAACACTTCCATATCCGTGCGGATCGGCGTGGCCATCGGGATCTTCGGTTGCTTTTCCTGCTCGGCAGGCTTGGGCGCAGGAGCCGGGGCCGCCTTGCGTGGCACCTCCGCCACCGCCGGCTGATTGGCCAGAGGCTTGAGGGCACCCGACAACTGTTCCGCCAGACGCTGCAACAGCACGCCCTGGGCCTGGACCTGGGACGCCGTGGTTCCCGCGTGCTGCTCCTGCAGATGAACGATGCGGTTGTCCCGCACCTGGCCACGACGGTCGATCAGGCGCCATTGCGCATCCAGCACCGCCGGCTGCGACTTGCCTGAATCCAGGCGAGTGATCGACAGCAGCACCTGGACATCCGGAGTGAAGCCGCTGGTGGCCGGAGCCAATACAACCCGCTGGCTGTCGAGATGACCGGCCACCTGACGCAACAGCAACTGGTCGATGTCCGAAGACAGGCTGCCGGCCCAGCGACCATCAGTGGAGGCCTGCAGGC